>JBBIOF010000037.1:0-11217 GCA_037443505.1 Candidatus Rokuibacteriota bacterium | reverse complement strand
CGAGGACCGGCCGCAGGTAGCGGCCGATGAAGAGGTCCGGGTTCTCGACCATCGGGAAGTGGCCGACCCCGTCCATCCGGACGAACCGGCTGCCCGGGATCCGCGCGGCGACCTCCGCCGTCATGTCCGGCGTGCACGAGTAGTCGTACTCGCCCGTCAGCAGGACCACGGGGCACTGCCGCGTGTCGATCCGGGTGATCTCCTCGCGTCCGTCCCAGTCCGAGCTGTAGAAGTGGATGTCCCCCAGGTAGACGCCAGGGCCGCTCTGACTGTAGTACCACCAGTTCTCGCGCCGGCGGGGCTCGGGGCTCTGCGGGGCGGTCAACCCGATGGAGTAGGTGGCGGCCATCTCACCGCCATGGACAGCCGGATGGTGGAGGAACTGATTGGCCCGCCCCGGCGCGTATGCGGCGCTCTCGAGCCCGATCACGCCGCCCAGCTCGGCACCGTGCCGGGCCGCCAGCCGCAGCACGATGGCCCCGCCCATGGAGCAGCCCATCACGACCGGCCGCTCCAGACCGAGCGCGCGGCAGAACGCCATGACCGTCGCCTCGTAGGCCTCGGCGGTGAGCCGGTACGGCCGCTCCCACCACCCCTCGGGAGGGTTCGACTTGCCATGGTACGGCATGTCGAACGCGATGACGCGCCACCGGGCCAGGATCCGCTCGTCGGTCATGACGTGGCGCCACTGCCGGGAGTCCGCGGCCGCCGTGTGGAGGCACACCAGGGGACGTCCCGTTCCCGCCTCCTCCGCGTAGAGGCGGAACTCGTCGCCTCCCACCCGGACGCGCAGGTACCGGCCGATGATCGGTTCGAACTCAGGCATGGGGACCTCGGTCGACCACACGCAGGAGGTCGCAGAAGCGTGCGAGAGCCCGGACGTTCTGCGCGGCTGCCAGGGTGTCTCCCTCGAGCCGGAACTCCGGCACCCGCATGAGCATGGCGAAGAGGTGGTGGTACGGCGGCGGTGGCACCGGCTGCAGGTACCGGTCCCAGACCCGCCGCGGCGCCCGCAGGGCGAAGGTCCACGGGCGATCCCACGCCGGGTCCGCGACGATCTCGCGCACGACGCCCTCCTGCACGCGGACCAGATAGCGTGCCGTCTCGAAGTCCAGCAGCACGTCGCAGGTGAAGAAGCGGCCGACGAGCCGTAGCTCGGGATCCTCGGCCACCACCCGCGCGAAGCGTTCCATCCACTCGCGCGCGGGGAAGCTCATTCGTAGCGCTCCCGGTCGAGCACCCGCGCGTCGTGGCTGGGCAGGATCTCCCCGCCCAGGGCCGCGAGCCGGGTGAGGCTCCGATAATAGCTCTCGAGGTCGACGTGGATACCGTTGGGCGTGAAGTGCGGCCTGAACCGGCCCGGGAGGTTGTCGTAGAGGGGAACATTGTCGCCCGCGAGGACGTACGTCCCCCGCTCGGCCCGCACCACCACGGACTGACTCCCCGGCGTGTGCCCCGGCGTGGGGATGACCGACACACCGGGCGCCACCTCGAACTCCCCGTCGACCAGCGTGAGCCGCGACCGGAGGAACGGCGGCAGCGCAGGAGGACGATCGCGCTCGAACTCGATCGTGTCGTAGGCCCAGGCGTGGATCGGCAGGGGGGCGATCGCGTACTGGATCTCCCGCCGCTGGGCGTACACGGTCGCCCGTGGGAACGCGGCGTTGTTGTAGCAGTGGTCCCAGTGCAGGTGGGTGTTGATGACGACGTCGATGTCGTCGGGCCGGACCCCCAGCCGGGCCAGCGCGGCCTCCGGCGACTGCTCGGGGGTCTGCGCCATGGGGTGGTGGTGCGCCGCGGTGGTCTCGGCGGGCCCGACTCCGGTGTCCACCAGGAGGTGCCGGTCGCCGGCCCTGACGTAGAACATGAGGAACGGGATCGTGATCGTCTCCGACCGCGATCCCACCAGGAAGGTCGCCCGGTCGCGCTGCCCCGTCCCCGTCAGGATCGGGTGGATCGTCACGGCCGCCATCACTGCTTCTCCCGGATCTCGACGCCAGCCCAGCGCTCGTAGAGACGGGCGATCGCCGTGAAGTCCTGGTCGCCCATCCCCTGGGCCACCGCGACACGCCACATGTTGATGACCGCCTCGGCGGCGACGGTCGGCACCCCCAGCTCTTCCGTCAGCTCCTCGAACAGCTTCACGTCCTTGAGCATCAGCCGCGTCGCGAAGCCGTAGTCGAAGCTGCCTGTGATGACGTCCTTGGGGAACTTGTCCTGCGTGGCGCTGTTCCGGCCGCTGCTCACGTTCAGGATGTCGAGCGCGACGCGCGGTGCGATGCCCGCCTTGGTCGCGGTCACCATCGCCTCCGAGGTCAGGACCAGCGCCGACGCGGACAGCATGTTGTTCACCAGCTTCATGGCCTGCCCGAGGCCGGGCGCCGCCCCGACGTAGAACACGTTCTTCCCGATCACCGACAGCAGCGGCTTCCACCGCTCCGCCACGTTCGGGTCGCCGGCCACCATCACGCTCAGCGTCCCCCGCTCCGCTCCGGGCACCCCACCGCTCACCGGGGCGTCCAGGAAGTCGATGCCGTGCGCGGCCAGGCCCGCGGCCACCCTCCGGCTCGCGGTCACCCCGGACGTGGACAGGTCGATCACACACCGCCCGGGGCCGGCGGCCGCCACCCCGTCCTGCCCCAGCACGACCTCCTCGAGGGTCCGCGGCAGGGGCAGGCTCAGCAGCACGACCGGTGCCGCCTCCGCGACCTCGCGCGGCGAGGAACAGATCGGCGCCCCGGGGTGTCCCCGGAACGGCGCCAGCGCCGCGTCGTTGACGTCCCGGAGGAACACCTCGTAGCCGCGCTCCATGAGGCGCCGCACCATCGGCGCCCCCATCCGGCCAACTCCCACGAAGCCCACTCGATCCGCCATGTCGCCCTCTCTACCCCGACGAGTCCGGCGACGGCGCCCCGGGACGGATAGCCACGTGAATGGCGTCCGCTCCAGGCAGCCGGCCGGCCAGCGTCAGGATGGCCTGTTCCGCCCGCTCGACGGGGAACGAATGTGTGTGCAGCTTCTCCAGCGGATACTTTCGTGATTCGAGCAGCGCCACGGCGCGCTCGAAGTCCGTGTACGGCATGCTCAGGACGCCGCGGATGGTCAGCTCCTTGTAGATCACGTCGTCGGCGAAGAGGTCCGGCGTCGGCCGCCGGCCCTTGAGGCCCGCCAGCACGATGCGGCCCCGGCGAGCGGCCATGGCCACGGCGTGCGTCAGGGACTGCGGTGCGTACGGCGTCGTGTCGATCACCACGTCCGCTCCGCCGCCGGTCGCATCGCGCACGACGCCGACCGCGTCCTCCCGGTCCACGTCGACGGTGAGGTCCGCCCCCAGCTCGCGCGCCAGCGCCAGCTTCCTGGCGTCGCGGCCGAGGCCGGTCACGATCACGCACCGGGCGCCCGCCTCCCGCGCCGCGACCACCGCGCAGAGGCCCCGCTGCCCCGGGCCCACGACGGCCACCGTCTCGCCGGCGCGGGTTCCCGGGGTCGAGACCGCCCACGAGAGACCGGCCGCCAGGGGGTTGAACAGCACGGCCACCTCCGCCGGGAGGGTCGGGTCGACCTTGCGGACCACGGACAGCGGCGCCAGGTACAGGTACTCCGCGTAGCCGCCCCACAGGGCCGGCGGCCGGCGGACGTCGGTGAACCCGTAGGTGCCGCCGCGGCTCGCGCAGGCGCGCGGCTCCCAGCGCGCGCAGGCGGCGCAACGTCCGCAGCCGTACCCGGAGCGCACCGCCACCCGGTCGCCGACGTCGACGCCCCACCGCTGCCGCGCGCGGCGTCCGATGTCGGCGACCACCCCCAGGGGCTCGTGGCCGGGGATCACGGGATACGGCGTGTAGTACTCGTGCCGCGGCAACTCGCCCTCGTACTGCTCGTAGTCGGTCCCGCAGATCCCGCACGCCTCGACGCGAAGCAGCGCGTCGTCGGGGCCGATCGCCGGCAGGTCGAAGTCTCGCACCTCGATGATTCGTGGCTCCAGGAGGACGGCCGCCCTGGCCCGCGCCGCCATCGCCTCCTCAGGCCCCGAGGTAGGCGTGCTGAACCCTCGGATCGGCAAGCAGCGCCTCCCGCTCGCCCTCGAGCACGAGCCGTCCGGTCTCCAGCACGTACCCGCGGTCACAGAGCTCGAGGGCCTCCACGACGCGCTGCTCCACGAGCAGGATCGTCAGGCGCCGCTCCCGGCGGACGCGGGCGATCACCTCGAAGATGCTCTCCACGACCCGCGGGCCCAGTCCCTGGGAGGGCTCGTCGAGGAGGAGGAGGTCCGGCCGCGCCATCAATCCGCGTCCGATCGCCAGCATCTGCTGCTCCCCACCCGACAGCGAGCCTGCCAGCTGCCCGCGCCGCTCGTGAAGCACCGGGAAGAGCTCGAACACCTCGGCCAGCGCCCCGGCGCGGCCACGACGCGCCTCCGCCCGGTACGAGCCCAGCTCCAGGTTTTCCTGGACGGTGAGCGACGCGAAGACGCGGCGTCCTTCCGGAACGTGCGCGATCCCCAGGCGCGCCCGCGCGTGGGGCGGCAGCGCGTCGATCCCGCGGCCGCGATACTCGATGGTGCCGGCCGCGACCGACACGGCGCCGCAGATGGCCTTCATCAGCGTGGTCTTGCCAGCGCCATTGGGCCCCACGAGCGTCACGAACTGTCCCTCGTGCACCTGCAGGGACACGCCGGATAGCGCGTGCAACCCACCGTACGCGACGTTAAGCCCGGCGATCTTCAGCATACCGGAGCCAGCGTTTCCCGAGGTACGCCTCGATCACCGCAGGGTCGCGGATCACCTCGTCCGGCGCCCCCTCGGCGATGCGCCGCCCGTGGTCGAGGACCACCAGGCGGTCCACCAACCTGACGACCGCCTGCATCGTGTGCTCGATGATGACCACCGTCACGCCCCCCTCCCGCAGGATCCTGACCAGGCGCACGAGCACGTTGACGCCGTCGCGACTCAGTCCCGCGAGCGGCTCGTCGAGCAGGACCAGGTCGGGCCCCGTGGCGAGGCACCTGGCCAGCTCCATCAGCCGCAGCTCGAGGGTCGTCAGGCCGCCGGCCGTGGCTCCGGCGCGGTGTCGCAACCCGACGAATGCCAGCGCCTCCAGGGCGCCCGCCCGGGCCGCCGGCGGCGCGGGCGCCCGGACGAACGCGCCGACCATGACGTTCTCCAGGACGCTCAAGTGCGGGAAGGTGCGCACGACCTGGAACGTCCGGCCCACGCCCCGCCGGCAGATGGCGTGAGGCGGCAGCCCCGAGACCCGCTCGCCCTTGTACCGCACCTCGCCGCGCTGCGGGATGAGGAACCCGTTCAGGACGTTGAAGAGCGTCGTCTTTCCGGCCCCGTTGGGCCCGATGATCCCCAGGATCTCTCCGCGCTTGACCACGAAGCTCACGTCCTCGAGGGCGTGCAGGCCGAGGAAGGCCTTGGAGACCCCCCGAACCTCGAGGAGGGCGCCGGCGGGGGCGTCCCCGCGCGACACCGCGCCGCTCGGCACGCGAGCCGGGGATGGCCCACTCACGACGGCAGGCTCCGTCCGCTCCCCGCGCCGAGCCATGACCATCCCCCGGATCCGCCAGTACAGCCATTCCGGGGCGCACAGCATGATGAGCACCAGCGCGGCGCCGTACACCACGCCCTGGATTCCCGGAAACCGGTCTCCCAGCGTGGCGTCCAGGGTCTCGCTGATGGGCACCATGAGCGCGGCGCCGATGGGCGGCCCCCACTTGCTCCCTGCGCCCCCCACCAGGCAGACCACCAGCGTCTGCACGATCACGAGCACCCCGAACACGGCGTCCGGCGTCACGACGAACAGAACCGCGTAGGCGTAGACGGCGCCGATCAGGGCCGCCGGGGCCGCGCTCAGCATGTACGCCAGCATCTTGCTCCGGAAGGTGTCGACGCCGGTCGCCTCGGCCGCCTGCTCGTTCTCCTTGAGCGCGCGCAGGGAGTAGCCGAGCCTGGACGACTCGAGCCAGTCCGAGAGCCCCAGCGTGCCGGCGAAGACGGCCAGGCAGAGCACGGTGTACGCACGCGGGTCGGCAAACTGCATGTGGCGCGCGGGGTGATCCCGCACCATGGGGATGGCCAGCTCCTGGTAGCCCAGGAAGTCCATGACGATCCTCAGGATCAGCGGGTACGCCAGCGTCGCCAGCGCGAAGTAGATCCCCGCCAGCCGGAACGTGGGGACCCCGATGAGCACGGCGGCCAGGACCGCCACCGCGACGCCCACCCACATGCCAACCCAGGGGGTGAGCCCGGCATGCACCGTGAGCAGGACCGTGGCGTACGCGCCGATGCCGAAGAACGCCTGGTGTCCGAACGAGATCTGTCCCGCGTAGCCGCTGATGACGTTCCACGCCAGCCCCATCGTGGCCCAGACCAGGACCAGCGTGAGGATGCGCTGGTGGTAGCGCTCCTGCAGGACCCCCGCCAGGACGAACCCGACGAGCACGACCACCGCGACGGGCACCAGCCGTCGCAGCGACGAGGTCGTCCGCCGGTCCGCCATCACACCGCTCGCAGCCGCTGCCCCAGCAACCCATGGGGCCGGAGATAGAGGACCAGGAGGAACGCGACGAACACCCCCACGTTCTGGAGCTGGAACGGCACTACCAGAAGCGTCAGCGACTGGACGAGCCCGATGAGCAGGCCCCCCGCGAACGCCCCGGGGATGCTGCCCAGACCACCGAGGACCACCGCGACGAACATCAGCACGATGAAGTTCACCGCCACCGTGGGCTCGATCGGGTGGTACGTGGCCAGGAGGCCGCCGGCCGCCGCCACCAGCGCGATGCCGATGCCGAACGCCAGGCCATGCATGGCGCGGACGCTGATGCCCTGGTACTCCGCGGCCTCCGGTTCGTCGGCGGCGGCGCGCAGCGCCTTGCCCAGGTCGGTGCGCGTCAGGAACCCGTACACGAGGAGAGCGAGGAGCACCGCCATGAGGAACGCGTACGAGCGCGCCTGGTTCATCAGGATGGGTCCCACCACGAAGGCCCTGGTCGCGTACGCGGTCTGGATCCCCCGCGGCATGGGGGACAGGATCATCGTCGTCGCGTTGGTGATGATCAGCGACAGGCCGAGCGTGAGGATGAGCTGGGCATCCATCTCGCGCTGCGGGTCGCCGCCGCCGGTCACGCGCGCCAGCAGCACCCGGTGAACGAGCACGCCCAGCACGAAAAACGGCGGCACGATGAGCAGCGCGCCCGCCAGCGGATCGACGCCGTAGCCCGTGGCCAGGAAGTACGTCACGTACATGCCCAGCATCATGAAGTCGCCCTGCGCGAAGTTGACTACGCGCATGACGCCGAAGATGAGCGCCAGGCCGATGCTCATCAGGGCGTAGACCCCTCCTACGAGCAATCCCGTGACGACGTACTGGACGAGCTCGCTCAGCGGCACGGACGTGTCCGGCGCGCAGGCCCGGCTAGCGCGCCGCCTGCCAGAGAGGCTTACGCGTGGCGAACTCGGCGGGTGCCACCGTGAAGGGCTCGCCGTCCTGCCACTGCACGATGATGGTCGTCGCTCCCACGCGCCGGCCGCGCTCGTCGTACCGGATGCGGCCCGGCACCAGGGCGGCGGCCGCGGGACCCGAGGTCAGGTCGAGCCGCGTGACCGCCTCCCGGATGGCGCGCGGGTCCGTGGACTTCGCCAGCTCCGCCGCCTCCTTGATGACCCAGACGTGGACGTACGCCATGAGCGCGTCCTGGACCATGAAGGGCTCCCCCGTGCGCTTCTTGAAGCGGTCCACCAGCGCGTCCTGCCCCTTCAGAGGATGCGCGCCCACGGAGGACATCACTCCCTCGATCAACTCCCGGCCCACGGCGCGGACCGTCTCGGGCATCAGCAGCCAGACGCCGTTGCCCATGATGGGCAGCCGCACCCCGAATTCCTTCATCTTCTGCAGGACCTGGATCGAGTCGGGCAGCGCCGTGGCGCTGAAGAACATGACGTCTGGCCGGGTCGAGCGGATCTTCTGCACGACCGGCGTCGCATCGGCGAGCGGCGGCGTCCAGATCTCGTCCGCCACCAGGTCGATCCCCTTGTCGCGGAGGAGCTTCTCCCTGAGCGGCTTGAAGAAGAAGACAGACGCGGCGGTGTTGTCGCCCACGATCGCTGCCTTCCTCACCTCGGTGCGGTGACTCTTCGCCAGGGACAGGAACAGGTCGAGGGCCTGGGCGGCCTGCAGGCCGCCCACCGGTGACGTCTGGAAGGTGTACTTGAAACCCCGCTCCGTGATCGAGTCGGCGTACGAGAGCGTGAACCACGGCACCTGGAGCCGTTCGGCCACTTCGGTGACGCCCAGCGTGAACGAGCTGAGCCAGGCACCGATTCCCGCACTGATCTTCTCGCGCCCCAGGACGCGCTGCGCGGCGCTCACCGCCTTTTCGACAGTGTCGCCCGCGTCAGCCTCCCGCAGCACGATCCGGGCGCCGCCCAGGGCCCGGATACCGCCCTGCGCGTTGATCTCTTCGATCGCCATCTCGGCCCCCATCTTCTTCAGCTGCCCCTGTCGGGCCCAGCGGCCGGAGAGCGGCGCCACCAGTGCGATCCTCAGCTCCTCTGCGGCCAGTGCTGCTCCCGACCCGGGCCCCAACACGGCAAGCATGAGGGCGAGTACCGCGGCCCCGACCTGGAACAGGTTCCTGCGGCCGTTGCGCAGCACAGTCATGGGTGTGCCTCCTCGGGAAGCGGGGATGCCTCCCCGCTGGTCAGGGTGGCGAACCGGCGCGCAGGAGCTGACGACCTGCATACCCGCGGTGTGGCCGCCCACGCGGTGCACGCGCCTCCCCGGGACGATCTCCGCCCCGCCGTCCACGAAGCGCAGCCGGCCCTCATCGTTCAACCCAGGAACACCTCGGAAGACGTGCACGCCCGGTGCGCGTAGCGGATCGCCTACACCTGTAGTGCGGGACGCTCATGACCGCCGGCGGGCCGCGCGCCTCACGGCTCCAGCAGCGGAAGCGCAGCCTCGGCCGCTCGCTGGACGTGGTCCAGCGCCGCCCTGAACGCCGCCTCCGGGTCACGACGTTTGACGGCATCGAGCATCGCGCGGATCTCACCGATGCTCGCCGGCCATCGCGCCGGTGACGACAGGGAGACGCGCCGCAACTGCGTGATCCGCGCGTTGACCGTGCGCAGGATGGAGGGGATCACGCTGTTGCCGGAGCCCGCGAACAGGATGTTGTAGAACTCCTTCTTGATCTCGATGATCTGCTCGACGTTGCCGCTGGCGTAGGCCGCGCCCAGCCGGTCGACGGACGCCTCGAGCGCCGCGAGCTGCTCCTCGGTCGCCCGGGCAGCGAACAGCTTCGTTGCGAGCGCCTCGAGCATGCCGCGCACCTCGTAGATGCTCGCCGCATCGCGAGCCGTGAGCCGCGAGACCACCAGCCCGCGGTTCGGGACGTTGACGACCAGGCCCTCCGCCTCGAGGTGCCTCAGGGCCTCGCGGACGGACGCGCGGCTCACTTCCATGAGCGCGCAGAGATCCTTTTCCACCAGACGCTGGCCGGGGGCGAAGCGCCCGCCTGTGATGGCTGCCCGCAGTCTTTCCGCCACCTGCGTCCGCACCGGCGCCGCTACCTGGGCCACCCTCATCGAGGCGTCCTTGCCCAACGGCTGTTCCACACGTGCGGCAGCCATCCCCTTGTCCATGAAGGCTTCCTTCAGCACTCAGACTCGGGCATTGGGTCGGCCGATATGTATGGCATACAATCCGTCTCGCTGTCAACCAGACGTTCGGACGGGCTGGACCGGCGACCACGGGGCCATGGCGTGCGCTTCCGCCTGCGCCTGGCTGGAGCAGGTGCTGTTTCGTTTGGTGAGGTGGCTCCGCCTCCGACGCACCGCCACCGTGATCGGACCGCCGCCGCGTCCACAGGGGAGACACCCGTCATGAACCAGCAGCTGTTCGAGCAAGGGTTGGAAATTCGCAAGGCGGTGCTCGGCGCCGAGTACGTCGAGAATTCCCTCAAGACGGCCGATGACTTCAGCCGTCCCCTGCAGGAACTGGTCACCGAGTACTGCTGGGGCGCCGTGTGGGGGCGCGAGCAGTTGCCGCGCAAGACCCGAAGCCTCCTCAACCTCGCGATGCTCAGCGCCCTGAATCGCCCCCACGAGCTGAAGATCCACGTGCGCGGCGCCCTCAGGAACGGCGTGACCCGCGAGGAGATCCGCGAGGTGTTCCTGCAGGTCGCCATCTACTGCGGCGTGCCCGCCGCCGTCGATGCCTTCCGCAGCGCCCGGGAAGTCTTCGCCGAGCTCGACCGGGGGAAGTGACGCCGAACCGCTCCGCCGCCGCGTGGACGCGCGGTGAACGACGGAGGGAGGAGCCCGATGGGGCAGCAGTCGCTCGGATTCGTCGGTGTGGGACGGATGGGAGGGCCGATGGCTGCCCGTCTCCTGGGCGCCGGCCATTCGCTCTGCGTGTGCGACGCCGATCCGGAGGCCGTGCGGCCGCTCGTCGAGCGCGGGGCGCGGGCGGCCAGCACCCCGGCAGAGGTCGCCTCGGCGGCCGAGACGGTGTTCGTCAGTCTCCCCACGCCCGACATCGTCCAGGCCGTGGCGCTGGGCGAGCACGGCATCGTCCACGGCACGCGGGTCCGGACGTTCGTGGACCTCTCCACCACGGGGCCGAGGGTGGCCAGGGCTGTGTCGGAGGGTCTCGGAGCCCGCGGGATCGTGGCGGTCGACGCCCCGGTCAGCGGCGGCGTCGCCGGCGCCAGAGGCGGCACGCTCGCCGTCATGGTGTCGTGCCCGAAGGACGCCTTCCTGGCGGTGGAGCCGCTGCTAAAGGTCTTCGGGCGGGTCTTCTTCACCGGCGAGCAGGCGGGCCTGGCCCAGACGGCCAAGCTCGCCAACAACCTGCTGGCCGCGACGGCGCTGGTCGTCTCGTCGGAGGCGATCGCCATGGGGGTCAAGGCGGGCCTCGATCCCCGGGTGCTCATCGACATCATCAACTCGGGGAGTGGTCGGAACAGTGCCACCCAGGACAAGTTCCCGCGCGCGATCCTCACCCGGACCTTCGATTTCGGCTTCGCGACCGGGCTGTCCTACAAGGACGTCCGCCTCTGCGTGGACGAGGCCGAGGCGCTCGGCGTGCCCATGGTGGTGGGCGCCGCCGTGCGCGGGATGCTTGCCGTGACCAATGCCAGGTTCGGGCCCGCCTCGGACTTCACCTCGGTCGCCAGGGTGATCGAGGAGTGGGCCGGCGTCGAGATTCGAG
>JBBIOF010000036.1:0-11462 GCA_037443505.1 Candidatus Rokuibacteriota bacterium | reverse complement strand
GTCGTCGGCCTCAGGATGCGGGCGCGCTCGGCGGAGCGCGTCCGGGCGCAGTGGGGATCGCTGCTGGAGGGCGCGGGCGCCGAGGAGGACGGGCTGCTGGTCTACCGCTGGCCGGAGTCGCCCCTGCGCCTCGCCATCGAGATCGACCCGGCCGCCGAGGAAGGCCCCGCCTGCATCGAGGTCACGGGCCCGCGTGCGCTCGACCTGGGGCCCGCGCCGCAGCCGGGCCTCGGGGCCGTCTTCACAGCCCTCCCGGGACGTCCGGCCGCTCGTAGACCGCCATCATCGTCGTGAGCATGGCGGCCACGGGCCGCTCCTGACCGTCGGCGACGGCGGTCACCTCGGCGGTGCACACCGTGAGCGTCCGGCCAGGCTTCGCCACCCGCCCCCGGGCGACGAAGCGGTCGCCCCGGGCGGGCGCCAGCAGGTTGACCTTGAACTCCACGGTGAGGACGGCCGCGTCGGCCGGCATGAGGCTGAGGGCGGCGTAGCCGCACGCGCTGTCGGCGATGCTGGTGACCACGCCCGCGTGCAGGAAGCCGTGCTGCTGGCAGAGGTCCTCCCGGAAGGGCAGCTCGATCTCCACGGCGCCGGGGGCGACGCCGCGCAGGACGGCGCCCAGGGTCTTCATGAGCGTCTGGCGCGCGAAGCTCGACCGCACGCGCGCGGCGAAGCCGGGGTCGCGGGGCTCGAACGAGGTCATGGCGCGACTATAGCAGCCCGGATAGAGTAGTCGAGCCCGGCATGGGGCCAAGGAGGGCGGCATGAGCGGCGTCACGCATCGCATCGCGGTCATCCCCGGCGACGGGATCGGCAGGGAGGTCGTCCCCGAAGGGGTCCGGGTCCTGGAGGCGGCGGGGCGCCGCTTCGGCTTCGCGCTCGACTGGACCTGGTTCGACTGGAGCTGCGAGCGGTACGCGAAGACCGGGCGGATGATGCCGGAGGACGGCCTGGACCAGCTCCGGCGCTTCGACGCCATCTACCTGGGGGCCGTCGGCTTCCCCGGCGTCCCGGACCACGTCTCGCTCTGGGGGCTCCTCATCCCCATCCGCCGGACCTTCCGGCAGTACGTCAACCTGCGGCCGGTGCGGCTGCTCGAGGGCGTCCGCTCGCCGCTGGCCGGCCGGGGCCCCGCCGACATCGACATGGTCATCGTCCGCGAGAACAACGAGGGCGAGTACTCGGAGATCGGCGGCCGGCTCTACCGCGGGACGGAGGAGGAGCTGGCGGTCCAGCAGGCCATCTTCACCCGCCGGGGCTGCGACCGGGTGATGCGCTACGCGTTCGAGCTGGCCCGGCGGCGCCCCCGGCGCCACGTCACCTCCGCCACCAAGTCGAACGGCATCATCCACAGCATGCCCTACTGGGACGAGCGCTTCGCCGCCATCGCGCGGGAGTACCCCGACGTCCGGACGGCGCAGTACCACATCGACATCCTGACCGCGCACTTCGTCCAGCACCCGGACTGGTTCGACGTGGTGGTGGCCAGCAACCTGTTCGGCGACATCCTGTCCGACCTGGGCCCGGCCATCGCCGGCTCCATCGGCCTGGCGCCCGGGGGCAACATCAACCCGGAGAAGGAGTACCCCTCCATGTTCGAGCCGGTGCACGGGTCGGCGCCTGACATCGCCGGCAAGGGCATCGCCAACCCGGTGGCGCAGGTCTGGACGGGAGCGATGATGCTCGACCACCTGGGCCACCCCGATGCCGCCGCCGCGGTCGTCCGGGCCGTGGAGCGTCTGGTGAAGGACGGCGAGGTCGTCACCCGCGACCTCGGCGGAAAGGCGACCACGGCGGAGGTGGGGCGGGCCATCGAGGCGCTGGTCGGGGCCGAGGTGTCCCGATGACATCGGTGTCGTCCCGATGACATCCCCGCCCGCCGCGCGCCTCCCGGAGGTCCGAGGCGGCGCAGGCTTCGGCGAGGGGGCCGGCTGGAACGGTTGTTGCTCCTTCGCCGGGCGATGCTCGTCAGGGTCAGCGTCGCGTTCTTCATCATCGCCGTGCTCGGTCTCGCCTTCGCGGTCGCGGTGAGCCCGGTCTCGCCCGCCGCCGCCCCCGAGCGCGCTTCCTCCGCTCCCTCCTCCCTGGCCGCCTCCCGCCTCTTCATGCTGCTGCCGGACGGGCGGGTCGAGGTGAGCGACGGCCTGGCCCGGCGGGTCTTTCGCTGGGACGGCCGGCGCTGGGTCGAGGCGGAAACCGTCCAGCCGATCCCTCCGGGGGGCCGGTAGCAGTCCGCGGCTCCCGGCCGGCGGGTCGGTTCCGCCGTCGGGGTCCGTCCCGCCTGGAGTCGCATGCCGCGATCATGCCCGTCCGAGGCGTGACCGGCGCCACTCGCCCTTCCACGCTCCGGCGGTCCCCCTGGAGCTGAAGCTCTCCCGGCGAGGACTACCGGGGCCGGGGGATCACCCCGGAGCCCTGAGCCCCCGGGGGCGGCGCTCCGCCGCGGATGCGGGCCCAGAGCGCCCGGCTGTCCGCCGGCAGCGCCGGTAGCGCCGCCTCCACCTCCGCCACCAGCCCCTCCCGGTCGGGCCCCGCGAGCAACTGCTCCACGTCCCACGCGTCCTGGGGCCCGCCAGCGTAGAGCTTGAGCAGCACCAGGTCGGCCGGGCGGGCCACGGGGACGGTCACGCCCTCGATGGCGACCTCGCGGGCGCGGTCGGCGATGGCCGCCTGCCAGCCGCCCCGGCCGACGACGAGGTCCAGCGGGTGCTCGCCCGGGCGGGTGATCCTCACGACGCCCGCGAGCGGGTCGTCCCGGTCGCCGGCGCGGATCGTGACGTCCGCCCCGGCGCGCCGCAAGGGATCCCAGAACTCCGGATTCAGGCACTCGGCGGCGACGGTGAGCAGGTCGAGGTCCCGCGTGGAGCGGCTGACGCCGTGGACCGCCAGCGCCGCCGCGCCCACCACCGCGAAGGGCACCCGGCGATCCCGGAGCAGGGCGGCCACGGGCGCGAGAAGGCTCAGCCGATGATCTCCTCGGCGCAGCGCGAGGGACGGCGCCCGGCCTGCCGCTGCCGGTCGAGCCTGCGCGCGGCCTCGGCTGGCTCCAGCGGTGGCTCGTGGGCCTGCCGGAACGCCTCGAGGTCGCGCGCGCCGAGCGCCAGCGCCAGCGCCACCCGCTCTTCCGGCGTCAGCGCGAGGACCGCCCGGCGCTCCTCGGCCCGCAGCAGGTCGGCGACGCTCCTCATGCTCGAACTATAGCGTCAGAGGCGGGCCGTCAGGGCCGCGACGAGCAGCGTGACCGTCACCACGCCGGCCAGCGTCGAGAGCACCACCGCCGCCGAGACCAGGGCCGGCCGGGCATCGAACTCCATGGCCCAGAGCGCGGTCGCCACGGCGGTGGGCATGCTGGCCTGGAGCACCGCGACCGCCATGGCCATCCCCTCGAGCCCCACGAGCCGCGCGGTCAGCCAGGCGACGGGTGGGGCCGCCAGCAGCCGGATTGCCGTGGCCAGCGCGGCTCCCGCCGCCTCCTCGCGGAGGGTCATGCGGGCCAGTTGCAGGCCCACCAGCAGCAGAAGGACCGCGACGGAGCCCGCGGCCAGGAGCTGGCTCGCCTTGGCCAGGGGGGACGGAAGGGACCACCCCGCCGCGTTCATCAGGAGCCCGCCCGCGATGGCGTAGAGGACGGGCAGCCGGGCCAGGCGGCGCGCCGCGCCCCGGACGCCGGCCCGGGCGCCCGCCGCGATGAACGCGCCCACGGTGTGCACGCCGATGGCCGCCATCGCGAACCACCCGCCCGCGATGGCGAGCCCCGAGGGGCCGAAGGCGAACAGCGAGATGGGCAGCCCGATGTTGCCCGCGTTGCCGAAGACCGAGGCGAGCAGCAGCGCCCCCCGCGAGGGCCCCCGCCAGCCGATAAGGCGCGCCGCCGCCGCGGCCAGCAGCCCGAGGCAGGCGACCTGGAGCAGCACGTGGAGGGCGAGGCGCGCCAGGAGGTCCCGCGGCAGCGCCGCCCGCGCCAGCGAGTCGAAGACGATGGCGGGGACGAGGACCGTGACCGCCAGCGCGGTGATGGCCGAGATCTCGATGGCGCGGGCCCGGCCCACCAGGTAGCCGAAGCCGCCGACCAGGAGGACCGGCAGGATGATCTCGACGAAGGCCCCGCCCAGGTCCCGGATCACCGCCGCACGCCGGGTCCCCCGGCCAGCACCTCCTCCACGTCGCCCGGACCGATCAGGGCGATGTCCCCCCAGAGCGAGCACTTGAGGGCGGCCACTGCCGCCGCGGTGTCCACCATGGCCTGCAGATCCGCGCCGCGGAGCGCCGCCGCGAGGAAGCCGGCCACGTAGGCGTCGCCCGCCCCGATGGGATCGACCACCTGCACGGTGAAGCGCCGTCCGGGACGGACCAGGCGACCCCCCTCGAGGACCAGCGAGCCCTCGTCCCCCATGAGCAGGGCAATCGCGGCCCCGGGCGCCCGCCGGGCCAGGGACTCCACGGTCTCCTCCGGTGGGCCGGCGAGCCCGAAGACCGTGCGCGCCTCCTCCCGGCCCAGGAAGAGGTACCGGGCGACGGGCAGCACGCTCTCGGCGAACGCCCGGGCCTCGGCGGGGGACCACAGCGTGGCCCGGTAGTTGACGTCGAACGAGACGACCGGCGCCTCCCGGAGGACCCGCTCGGCGATGGCCCGGGCCGTGGCGCTCACCGCCGGCGTGATCCCCGTCAGGTGGACGAGCCGGGCCCGCCGCACGGGCTCCCAGTCCACCGCGTCGGGAGCGAGCCGGGCGAAGGCGGAGTCCCGGCGGTCGTAGAGCACCCGGACGGGGCGGGGCGGCACGCCGTACTCCAGGAAGTACGTCCCCACCCGGGCGCCCTCCACCATGCGGACGTACGAGCAATCGACGCCGTGGCCGGCCAGCTCGCGGCGGATCCGCTCGCCCCACGCGTTGGCCGGCAGCGCCGAGATCCAGGCGGTCCGGAGCCCCAGCCGCGCGGCGGCCGCCGCCACGTTGGCCTCGGCCCCGCCGACCTGCACGTCGAGCCGCCGCGCGGTCTCGATGCGGGCCGGCGACGGGACGGACAGCCGCAGCAGCACCTCGCCGACCGCGACGAGGTCGTGCATGTCAGGCGACGGCCTGGAGCCGGATGCTGACGGACGTCCCCAGGATCAGGGACGCCTCGATGGCTTCGGGGCGGCGGTCGTGGCCGAAGACGATGCGCGCCGGCCTGCCCCGGCGCGCCCATGAGGAGAACCCCGTGAGGTCGAGGAGCGCCACCGGCCGGCCGGTCTCCGGGTCGGCGGTCACGGTCACCACGAGCGGCATCAGCTCCGCGCGGTAGCTCGGCTGGACGTCGTCCGGGCCCTCCTGCTCGGGCCGGCGGCGCCGGACCACGTGGGTCAGGAGCGTCCCGTCGGGCCGGGGAGGCCAGCGGGACTCCGCGTAGTTCAGGATGGCGCTGACCGCGTCGTCCACGTGCAGGCCCTCCGGGATCGCCACCGTGTCGTCGGCGACCCGGAGCCGGCGGAGGAAGAACGTCTCGCCGCGATGGTGGTACTCGACGGCCCCGCGGGCGTAGTCGTACGTGATGCGCGTCTCCGTCTCGCGGCCGGCCACCTCGAACCAGGAGGTCCCCTGCAGCGGCGCCCACCGGCCGGCGCGCAAAATGCCCGAGGACTCGACCCGGTTGGCGATCCGGCTGCCGCGCCCCACTGCCCGGACCTGATAGCGCCCCCGCTCGCGATCCACGGCCTCCTCGATGGTCCCGGGCAGCCGGAAGCTGAAGACCTCCCACAGCAGCCCCACGTCCACGCCGTAGGCGCCCCGGCGCACCGACTCGGCCGCCCGGGCGCCGGGCGCCGGGGCCAGGAGGGCGGCGAGCGACAGTGTCAGGAATCGGCGACGGTCGAGCCGGTGCCTGGACATGAGAGATCGGCTCGCCTATTCTACAGCCGCCGCACGGGGATGTTGGGTGTTTGTCCGTTCTCCTGCTAAGTTAGCGGCGGGGGCGTTGACGGTGACTCGTACCGACGGCCATGGGCCGGGGAGGCGTCCTTGAAGCGTCGCCGGGTCGTGATCACCGGTCTCGGCGTCGTCGCCCCGAACGGCATCGGCAAGGACGCCTTCTGGAGCAACCTGGTCGCGGGCACGTCGGCCGTCGACTACATCTCCGCCTTCGACGCCTCCTCCTTCCCCTGCCGGGTCGCCGCCGAGGTACGGGACTTCCGCCCCGAGCGCTTCATGAACCCACGGCGGGCGAAGCACCGCGGGCGCTTCTCGCAGTTCGCCGTGGCCGCCGCGAAGCTCGCCCTGGAGGACGCGGGGCTCGCGCCGCCCTTCGACACGTCCCGCCGCGTCACCGCCTGCATCGGCACCTCCGCCAACGGGGTGGGGGACGTGTACGAGGCGGCCAGGCTCGGGTTCCAGCGGGCGGGGGTGGACGGCGTGCCCGTGGTCAGCGGCATCGAGTACGCCGCGCACGCGGCCACGGGACACGTCTCGGTGGAGCTCGGCCTGCGCGGCCAGGCCGTCACCATCGCCTCCGCGTGCGCCACCGGCCTCGACGCCATCCAGTGGGCCTCGGACCAGATCCGGAACGACGAGGCCGACGTGGTGATCGCCGGTGCCGCGGACGCCCCGATCTCCCCGCTGTGCTTCGCCACCTTCTGCGCCTCCGGCACGCTCTCGCGCTTCGACAGCCCGGCCGTCCGCGCCTCCCGGCCGTACGACCTCAAGCGGGACGGCTTCGTCCTGGGCGAGGGCGCCGCCGCGTGCGTCCTGGAGGAGCTGGAGCACGCGCGGGCCCGGGGCGCCACGCTGTACGCCGAGGTCCTCGGCTTCGGCGCCGGCAACGAGGGCGCCTTCAGCGCCCGGGTCGACGCGGGGGAGCGGGCGCTGGGGGACGCCATCCGCACCGCGCTGGCCCAGGCCGGCCTCCTCGAGGAGGAGATCGATTACGTCAACGCCCACGGCAACGCCCTCCCCGACTACGACCTGGTGGAGACGCGCGCCTTCAAGGTCGTCCTCGGGGAGCACGCGCACCACATCCCCGTCAGCTCCATCAAGTCCATGATCGGCCACGCCATGGGCGCGGCCTCGTCGCTCCAGGTGGCCGCCGCCTGCCTGACCCTGCGGGACTGCGTCATCCCCCCCACCATCAACCTCGACGCCCCCGATCCCGAGTGTGACCTGGACTACGTGCCGAACCGTGCGCGCGTCTCTCGCGTGCGCCACGTGCTGATCAACGCCCACGCCCTGGGAGGGACGCACTCGGTGCTGGTGCTGGGCCGTCCCCGGTAGTCCCCGGATGCAGGAACGGCTCCTCATCCTCGCCCTGACCACCGTCGTCAACCTCTCCCTGGGCCTCCTGGTCTGGGTGAAGAACCCCTCTCACCGGGTCAACCAGTACTTCGCCCTCTTCTCGGGCGCCGTCGCCAGCTGGACCCTCAGCAACGGGCTGGTGGCAACCTGGGCCGAGTCGCCGTGGGGGACCGTCTGGGCCCGGGGGGCGTTCGCCTCGGCATCGCTCCTGCCCCTGTCGTTCGTGCTGTTCGTCGGCGTGTTCCCGAGCCGCAGGCCCGCGCCGCCCCCGGTGCCGTTCGGGCTCTGCGCCGGCGCGGGGGTCGTGGCGTTCCTCGCCTCGCTCACGCCGCTGGTGGCCGAGAGCACCGCGGCGCCGCACGGCGTGCTCCAGGTCCGGTACGGGCCGCTGCACCCCTTCTTCGGCGTCTACTTCCTCGGGTGCCTCGGCTACGGCCTCTACTTCCTCTACCGGAAGCTCCGGATCCTCAGCGGGCTCGAGAAGCTCCAGGTCCGCTACGTCTTCTTCGGGATCTCGCTGCCCGTCCTGGGCGGGACGGTCACCAACCTGCTCGTCCCCCTGCTGTTCGGCTCGTCGCGGTTCAGCCCGTACGGCCCCCTGTTCAGCATCCTGATGGTGGCGGTCCTGGCCCACGCCATCATCCGGCACCGCCTCATGAACATCCGGGTGGTCATCCGTCGCGGCGTGGCGTACTGCCTGGCAGCCGGCACGGTGGGCGGGATCTCCATCGGGTCGTACGCGCTGCTGTCGGGGCTCGGCCTCCTCCGCCGCCACGACGTGCCCCCGTGGATCGCGCTGGTCCTCGCGCTGGTCATCGCGACGATCTTCCAGCCCCTCAAGGGACGCGTGCAGGCCCTGGTGGACCGCTACTTCTTCCGGGAGCCCTACGACTACCAGCGCACCATCCGCGAGATCAGCCGCGCCATGGCGGGCATCCTCGACCTCCGGCAGCTGCTGAGGTACGCCGCCGACGCCATCGGCAGGACCGTGAGGCCCGAGTGCGTGGCCGTGTACGCGCAGGACGCGGCCGCGGACGGCTACCGCAGGCTCGTCGTCCACCGGGGGATCGCCGCGGACCCGTCCCCCCTCCCCGACACGATCCCCGACCGGTCTCCCCTGGCCGGCTACCTGGCCGCCCGCCGCCGCCCGCTGATCGCGGGCGACCCGGCCGTCTCTCGCCACCCCGGCGGGGACGCCGCGCTGGCCGAGTTGAGGCGGCTGGGGGCGGACGTCGCGCTGCCGGTGCTGGACGAGGACCGGCTGGCTGGCCTCTTCGTCGTGGGCCCCAAGCTCTCCGGCGACCCGTACTTCTCCGAGGACCTCGACCTCCTGACGACGCTGGTGGGCCAGGCGGCGGTCGCCATCAAGAACGCGCAGCTGTACTCCCAGGTGGTGCTCGCCCACGAGCACATCGAGAACATCCTGGAAACCATCGACAGCGCCGTCCTGGCCGTGTCGGCGACCGGCGCCATCACGCTCTTCAACTCGGCCGCCGAGCGCCTCACGGGGCTCGACGCCGGCAAGGTCCGCGGCGCCCCGCTGAGAACCCTGCCGAGCCAGGTGGTGGCCCCCCTGGAGCTCACGCTGGAGGACGGGCAGTCCCGGCTCCAGGTCGAGACCGCGCTCGAGGGTCCTGCGGGCCGGGCGACGCCCGTGATCTGCTCGACCTCCCCCCTGTTCGACCGCGCCGGCAAGACGCTGGGGGCCGTGGCCGTCTTCAGCGACCTCACCCGGCTCAAGGAGCTGGAGAGCGAGAAGCGGCGCGCGGAGCGCCTGGCGTCCGTGGGGGCGCTCGCGTCGGGCATCGCCCACGAGATCAAGAATCCCCTGGTGGCCATCCGGACCTTCGCCGAGCTGCTCCCCGAGCGGTTCGGCGACGAGGAGTTCCGGACCGAGTTCGCCCAGGTGGTGGTCCGGGAGATCGCCCGGATCGACGACCTGGTCGCCCGGCTGCGCGGGCTCGCCAGCCCCCGGCACTCCTTCGCCGTGCTCGACATCCGGGAGCCCATCGCCGAGACGCTGGCGCTGCTGCGGGGGGAGTTCGAGCAGCGCCAGATCGCCGTGCGCACCGACTTCGACGCGGACGTGCCGCCCATCCAGGGCGACTTCGACCAGCTCAAGCAGCTGTTCCTCAACATCCTGATCAATGCGCTCGAGGCGGTGGCCGCGGACGGCGGCGTGACCGTCCGGATCCGGACCCACGTGGACCGCGGCGCCCCCCGGGTCGCCGTCGAGGTGACCGACACGGGCCCCGGCATCCCGGACGCCCTCCTCGGGCGGATCTTCGAACCCTTCGTGACGACCAAGTCCAGCGGATCGGGCCTCGGCCTGTCCATCTGCCGCCACATCGCCGACGAGCACAACGCCGCGCTCCGCGCCTCCAACAACGAGGGCGGGCGCGGCGCCACCATCACCATCGAGTTCCCCACCGCCGGCTCCGCCAGGTCGGGTCTGCCCGGCGCGGTCCGGCACGAGACCCCCGTGTTCCAGACCACCTCCCCCGATGCCGACGTCGGCGGCCGAGGCGTGCGGTGACGATCGTCGGCGGAACCGTGCTCAGGAAGCCCGACCATGGTCCAGCTCTCCCTGTTCCTCGTCAGCCTCGTGCTGGCCGGCTTCGCCGCCCTGGCCTGGCGCGCGCCGGCGGCCGGCTCCTCGAACCGATGGTTCGCCGCCTTCACACTCTCGGCTGCTGGCTGGGCGGGCTCCATCGGCGCCGCGTACGCCCTCGATCATGTCGCCCTGACCCTCCGCCTGGCCTTCGCGAGCGCGAGCCTCACGCCCCCGACCTTCCTCGGGTTCGCCCGCCACTTCCCCACCGTGGACGCGCGGTGGCCGCCGGCGCTGTGCCGGCTGGCCCTGGGCGCCGGCCTGGCCCTGGCCGCGGTTGCGGCCTCGACCGGGCTCGTGGTGGCGGACGCCCGGCTCACCCCTGACGGCCTGAGCCGGAAGCCGGGGCCCCTCTACCCGCTCTTCGTCTCCTGCTTCCTGGCGACCTTCGGGGCCGCCGCGGCCCTCCTGATCCGGAGATGGCGGCAGGCCCGGGGCGCGACCCGCGCCCAGCTCCGGTACCTCGCCATCGGGATCCTGCTGTCGGGGGCGGGGGCCATCACGACCAACCTGGTACTGCCCGCCCTCACCGGAAGCTCGCGCTACGGCTGGATCGGCCCGTACTTCGGGCTGCTCCTCGTCGGCGTGGTCACCCACGTCATCATCCGCTACCGGCTGATGAACCTCCGGCTCATCGTGGGGCGCGGCCTCACGCTGGCCGCCGCGTCGCTGGCCTCGCTCGCCCCGGCCGCGCTCGTCCTCGCCGCCCTCTGGGACCGGCTGTCCGAGCGGCTCGAGCCGGCCGAGACGGCCGTCTTCGTCGCCGCGGTCGGCGCCGCCTCGCTCGCGACGCCGGCCATGCGGCAGGGCGCGGAGGCCCTCCTCGACCGCTACCTGTACCGCTCCCGCGCAGACTTCCGGGCCTCCGTGCTGGAGGCGAGCCGGCTCCTGACCCGGGGCTCGGGCCTCGACTCGCTCGCCTCCCAGCTGCGCGTCGCCGACCTCTCCATCGGCGCCGAGGGCCTGGCGGTCTACCTCCGGACCGACGGGGGATTCAGGGCCGTGGAGGCCGTGCCGGCCCGCGCCCCGGTGAGCAGTCGATTCCGCTGTCCCGAGATCCTGCCGGACGAGGTCCTCCGGATGCTGGCGGACCGGCGGGGCCCCCTCGGGGTGGACGACCTGCCGGGAAGCCTGGCGCCGGGCGCGGTGTGCACCGGCGTGCTTCGCGACCTCGGCTGGGCCCTCGTGCTGGCCATCCCCTTCGAGGACCAGGTCCTCGGCGCCATCGCCGTGGGCCCCAAGCTCTCGGGCGACCCGTTCCACCCGCAGGACCTCGACCTCCTGGCGACGCTCGCGAACCAGGCCGGCATCGCCGTGAGGAACGCGCAGCTCCACGCCCAGGCCGTGCTGGCCAACGAGCACGTGGAGGGCATCGTGTCCACCATCGAGAGCGGGGTGGTCGCCGTGGACGCGGCCGGCCGGATCACCATGTTCAATCGCAGGGCCGAGCGGCTCACCGGGCTGCCCCGGGCCGGCGTGCTCGGGTGCGCCGCCGGCGCGCTGCCGCCGCCCCTCGGGGAGATGCTCTCGGCCACGCTGGCGGAGGGCCGGGCGCACACCCGAGCCGACGCCGCCCTGGCCGACGGAAC
>JBBIOF010000035.1:0-11566 GCA_037443505.1 Candidatus Rokuibacteriota bacterium | reverse complement strand
TAGGTCCTCAGGCGGCGCGGCGCGCCCCGGGCGCCTCCGTCGACGTCCGCCGCTCCCGGCGCAGCCAGGCGATTCCTCCGCCCAGCACCGAGCCATAGACCACGTGGCCCAGCAGCCCGCCGATGACGTTGGGCACCGTCTCGAGGCTCCGGAGCGGTGCCAGCGGCGGCAGTCCCAGCCTGACGGGCATCAGCACGAGCCAGCCCACCAGCCACAGGACGAGGCCGCAGGCGATCCCCCAGCCGACGGCGTGGGCCTGCCGCCGGCCCCGCTCGCCCAGCAGCAGGGCGAACGCCGCGCCCAGCAGGACGCTGAGGGCCAGGTGCGCCGCCCAGCCGGCCGCGGCGCGCTGCGACCCGACGGCGGCCGCGACGAACGCCATCATCGGCAGCTGCTCCCCCGCGGGCCCGGGGACCCACATCACCTGCAGCAGGCCCCCCCACAGAGTGCCCGCGACCAGACCCGCCACCACCCCTGCACCGACCGCGGTTCGCATCGCGCTCCTCCTGGCGCCCCCCGGCCTGGCGGCGGGGGGCCGAGCTTGCGTCCGTCTGATATGTGACACGTTTTCCCGGCGTCGTCATCGGGGTATAGAGGTCGCGCGGTGGACCAGCGGCGATCCCGGGGGCTGGCGGCGGAGGCGGAGGCGGCCGCGTTTCTCGAGCGGGCCGGCCTCCGCGTGGTGGGCCGCAACGTCCGCTTCCGCGAGGGCGAGATCGACCTGGTGTGCCGCGATGGGCCGGTGCTGGTGTTCGTGGAGGTGAAGTGCCGCCGGGCCGGCTGGGACGACACGCCCGCGGCCGCGGTCTCCTGGCAGAAGCGCCGGCGCCTGGTCCGCCTGGCGCAGCACTACCTCAAGCGCCGCGGCCTCGAGGACGCGCGCTGCCGCTTCGACGTCGTTGCGGTGACCCTCGACGCGGACGGAGCCGGGCGCGTGCGCCACCTGCCCGGGGCCTTCGACGCCACGGGGATGTAGGGTACAATTCGCTCCCGTGCCGATCCTCTGGGACGCCTACCGGGCCGCGCTGCCCTCCATCGCCGAGGCCATCGGACGCACGCCGATGGTGAGGCTCAACCGCGTCACGGCGGGCCTCGCGCCGGGCGTCTACCTGAAGATCGAGTGGTACGGCCCGAGCGGCAGCCTGAAGGACCGCATCTACCGGCACATGTTCGAGCGGGCGGAGGCCCGGGGCGACCTGCGGCCCGGCATGCGCGTGCTGGAATGCTCCACCGGCAACGCCGGCATCGCCTGCGCGTTCGTGGCGGCGGTCAAGGGCTACCCGTGCACCATCGTCATGCCCGAGGGCATGAGCGACGAGCGGAAGAAGATCATGCGCGCCTACGGCGCCGACCTGGTCTTCACCCCGGGCGGCGAGAGCGACGTGGACCTGGCCCTCCGGCGCCTGGAGGAGATCCGGGCCGGGGATCCCGCCGGGTACTGGGTGCCGGGGCAGTTCACCAACGCCGACAACGTCGAGGCCCACTACCGCACCACCGGCCCGGAGGTCTGGGAGCAGTGCGGCGGCGTGGTGGGCGCCTTCGTGGCCGCCCAGGGGAGCGGCGGGACCCTCACCGGCGTGGGCCGCTACCTGCGCGAGCGGGACGACCGGGTGCGCCTGTACGCCGTGGAGCCGGAGGAGTGCGCCCTGCTGGCCCGGCGCGAGTGGGGCCCGCACGGCATCGAGGGCATCGGCGACGGCTTCATCCCCGAGAACCTGGACGTGTCGCTCCTGTCGGGTGTGATCACCACCACCACCGAGGAGAGCGTCGCCCTCGCCCGCCGCCTGGCCGCCGAGGAAGGCATCTTCTGCGGCATCTCCACGGGCTGCAACGTCGCGGCCGCGCTGAAGCTGGCCCGCCGCCACCCGGAGCTGCCCTCCATCGTCACCATGGCCAACGACACCGGCCAGCGCTACTTCTCCACGCCCCTGTGCGGCGAGCGCAAGCGCGTGGAGGTGCCCGAGCGCCCGCACCCCATGGACCCGCGCACCCGGGAGCACCTCGACCGCTACCAGTCGGCCTGGGAGATCCTGACATAGAGCCCCGCGAGCACGACTTCGTGGCCGCCCGCCGCCGGCTGGAGGCCAAGGCCAAGTCCGCCGGCGAGAAGCTCACCAGCCTGGAGGACGCGGCGGCCCGCGTCCGCGACGGCGACGTGATCGCGGCCGGGGGCTGCCTCTACTCGCGCACGCCCCTGGCGCTGGTCCGCGAGATCCTCCGCCAGCGCCGGCAGGGCCTGACCCTCGTGCGCAACCTGATGTGCACCGAGGGCGAGCTGATGATGGCGGCCGGCGCGGCGCGGCGCGTGGTGACGGCGTGGATGTCCATCGGCCTGCCGTGGGGCGTGTCGAAGGTCATGCGCGAGCACGTGGAAAGCGGCACGGTGGTCATGGAGGAGTGGAGCCACCTCGCCCTCGGACTCCGCTTCCGCGCCGCCGCCATGGGGGTCCCCTTCGTGCCCGCCCTCACCATGCTGGGCTCCGACCTGGTGCCGGTCGGCGGGCTCCAGACCGTGCGGGATCCCTACACGGGGGCCACGCTGGCGGCGGTCCCGGCGCTCTTCCCGGACGTGGCGATCCTCCACGTCCACCGGGCCGACGTCTTCGGCAACTGCCAGATCGACGGCTACCGGCACATGGACGCCGACATCGCCGCCGCGGCGGCCACGGTGCTGGTCACGGCCGAGGAGATCGTGCCGGAGGAGGAGATCCGCCGCCACCCCGACCGCACCGTCGTCCCGGGCTTCGTGGTGGACGCCCTGGTGCACGTGCCGTTCGGCTCGTACCCGCACGAGTGCTACGGGCTCTACGAGGCCGACTTCGACCACTTCGGCGAGTACGCCGCGGCGATCGATGCCCGGGGGATGCGCGCCCTGGCCGACTACCTCGACCGGTACGTGTACGGCCCGCCCACCTGGAGCGACTACCTCGACCTCTTCGGCGGCGAGCGGCTGGCCCGGCAGGCGCGGCTGGCGCGGGAGCTGACGGCGTGAGCGCCTCCTGGACGGCGGCCGAGCTGCTGGCGGTGGTGGGCGCCCGCCAGCTCAGGGACGACACCACCGTCTTCGCCGGCGTGGGCGTGCCCCTGCTGGCGGCGGCGCTGGCCCAGCAGCGGCACGCGCCGCGGCTGACCATGGTCATCGAGGGTGGGATCATCGGCCCCCGCATCAGGCCCGGCCGGCTGCCCATCTCCACCAACGAGATGCGCGCGGCTCACCGGGCGACCATGCTCCCGGGGATCACCGACACCTTCCTCTTCGCCCAGCGGGGGTTCCTCGACTACGGCTTCATGGGCGGCGCCCAGATCGACCGCTACGGCAACATCAACACCAGCGTGCTGGGCGGCGACTACTGGCGGCCGAAGGTGCGCCTGCCCGGCACCGGCGGCGCCAACGACATCATCTCGCTCTGCCGCGAGGTCATCATCCTGACCGTCCACGAGCGGCGGCGGTTCGTGGAGCGGGTGGACTTCGTCACCAGCCCCGGCTGGCTCGACGGCGACGACGGCCGCCGCCGCGCCGGGCTCGTGTTCGGCGGGGTCTCCCGCGTGGTCACCACCCTGGGCATCTTCGGCTTCGACCCGGAGACCCGGCGGATGCGGGTCGAGGCGCTCCATCCCGGCGTGACGCTGGACCGGGTGCGCGAGCACACCGGCTTCGAGCTGCTGGAGGCCCCGCGCATCGCGGAGACCGAGCCGCCCACCGGGGACGAGCTTGCCATCCTCCGGACGCTCGACCCCGAGCGCCGCTTCCTGGGCTGAGCCGTGCTCTGGGGACTGGCCGTCAAGAACTTCGTCGGGCCCGCGGAGACGCCCGACGTCGAGGCCCTCCTCGCCTACGCCGAGCGCGCGGAGGCGCTGGGGTTCGAGTCGGTCTGGGCGTGGGACCACGTCATCCTGGGGGTCGAGCCCGCGTTCCCCATCCTCGACGCCATCGGCACGCTCACCGCCATCGCCGCGCGGACGCGCCGCATCCGCCTGGGCACCGGCGTCCTGGTGCTCCCGCTCCGCAATCCCACGGTGGCCGCCAAGGCGCTGGGCACGCTGGACGTCCTCTCCGGCGGCCGGCTGATCCTGGGCGTGGCGGCGGGCTGGTACGCCCGGGAGTTCGACGCGGTGGGCGTGCCCTTCAAGCAGCGCGGGCGGCTCTTCGAGCGGAACCTCGACGTCCTGGTCCGGCTCTGGACCGAGGACCGCGTGACCCTCCGGGTGGACGAACTGAACCTGCGGGAGGCGGTGATGCGGCCCCGGCCCGTGCAGCGCCCGCGCCCGCCCATCCTGATCGGCGGCTACGTGGACGCGGTGCTGAGGCGGGTGGCCACCCGGGGCGACGGCTGGCTCACCTACTTCTACACGCCCGAGAGCTACCGGCGCTCGTGGGAGCGCATCGTGGCCTTCGCCCGCGAGGCCGGGAGGGACCCCGCCGAGCTGACCGGCACCAACCAGCTCGCCATCCACGTGGGGCGCTCGCGGGAGGAGACGGAAGCGCCCATGCGCCGGTGGCTCCAGACGGAGTGGGACGTGGCCGCCTGGAGCGAGTCCACCATCGAGCACGCCATCCGGGGCAGCGTGGACGAGTGCGTGGAACAGCTCCGCGCGCACGTCGCCTCGGGGGTCCACCGGATCGTCCTGATTCCCTACCGGTACCAGCCGGAGCAGGTCGAGATCATCGCCCGCGAGATCCTGCCCCGGCTCGGCTGACGGGCGCCCCGCTCAGGGCGAGTCGAGGACCTCCCGCACCTTCCGGGCCAGCTCGTCCACGGTGAAGGGCTTCTGCAGGAAGTCCCTGCCGGTGGGCAGCAGCCCGTGCTGCCGGACCAGGTCGTCCGTGTAGCCCGAGACGTAGACGGTCTTGATGCCGGGCCGGGCGGCCGTGATCCGCCGCGCCAGCTCCTCGCCGCTCATGCCCGGCATGACGACGTCCACGATCATGAGGTGGATGGCTCCGGCGTGGCGCTCGCTGATGTCCAGGGCCTCGGCGCCGTCACCCGCGAGGAGGACCGTGTAACCGTGCAGCCTGAGCACGTCGTGGATCAGCTCCCGGACCGGGATCTCGTCCTCCACCACCAGCACGGTCTCCTCGCCGGCCGCGGCACCGCCTGCCGCGCCGACGCATTGCTCGGCGGGTGCCGCCTCGACCGGCAGGGCCGGCAGGTACACCTCGAACGTCGATCCGCGGTCCTGCGCGCTGACCACGCGGATCTCGCCGCCGCAGCGGGTGACGATGTCGCGCGCTGTGGCCAGCCCGAGCCCGCTGCCGCCCCCCTTGGTGCTGAAGTGCGGCTCGAAGAGGTGGGCGAGCGTCGCACCGTCCATCCCGCGGCCCGTGTCGCCCACCGCCACCCGCACGTACCGCCCCGGGCGCAGGTCGCCCAGCCGGCGCGCGGCGGCCGCGTCCAGCTCCACGCCGCACGTCGTGACGGTCACCACGCCCGGGCCGACCAGGGCGTCGCGCGCGTTGAGCACCAGGTTCACCAGCACCTGCTCCAGCTGCGTGGGGTTGGCGCTCACCGGCGGCAGCCCGGGTTCCAGGCGGATCTCCAGCCGGTGGGGCTCGGCGACCAGGAACCGCAGGAGCGGCTTCCGGCCCTCGACGACGGCGTTCAGGTCGATGGCCGCGGCGGCCAGCGACCGGCCGCGGTAGGTCGCGAGGAGCTGCCGCGTCAGGCTCGTCCCCCAGTCGGCCGCGGTCCGGATGCCCTCGACACTGCGCCGGAACGCCTCGTCCACGCCCGGCCGCAGCAGCAGGAGCTGGCTGAAGCCCGAGATGGCACACACCACGTTGTTGAGGTCGTGGGCCACGCCGGCCGCCTGCCGGCCCAGGGCCTCCAGGGCCCGCGCCTCGCCGAGCTCGCGCTCCAGGCGGGCGCGCTCGGCCAGCACGCGCTCCAGCTCGCCGCGGAGCCGCTGGTTGTCCACCAGCGCCCGGGCCAGCCGCGCCTCGGCGGACATTGCGGGCGGGCGGCCGTCTGAGAAGGGTGGGTGCTCAAGGCTCGTCGTCATCGCGCTCCTCGGCGCCGCTCACCTCGGCAACGATGGGAAGGACGATGCGGAACGTCGTGCCGGCGCCAGGGACGCTCCGGAAGTCGATGGCCCCGCCGTGGTCCTCCACGATCTTGTGGGCGATGGCGAGCCCGAGCCCGGTCCCGGTGTCCTTGGTGGTGAAGAAGGGATTGAACACGCGCTCGCTGTGGGACGCGGCGATGCCGGCCCCGGTGTCCTCCACCTCGATCCGTACCCGGCGGTTGAACGCCCGGTGGGCCGCCCGGGCCGCGCCGCCGTCGTTCCAGGCCAGGCGCAGCGTGAGCCGGCCGCCCTGGCCCATCGCGTCCAGCGCGTTGGCCACCAGGTTCACCAGCGCCCGGTACAGCGCGTCCTCGTCCGCCTGGATGGGCGGGACGTCGCGCGCGTACTCGCGGACCACGGTGATCCCCTTGGCCTCGATCTGGTTGGCGTAGAGGTCCACGGCCCGCTCCAGCAGGCCCGCGAGCCTGACGAGCGAGAACGTGAGGCGGGACGGCCGGGCCAGCTCCAGCAACCGCTCCATGATCTCGTTGATCCGCTCGAGCTCTCGGGGCACCACGCTCTGGAAGCGCTCGCGGAACCGGTCGTCGTCGAAGCGCCGCGGCAGGTGCCGCGCGAACGTCAGCACCGAGGTGAGCGGGTTCTTGATCTCGTGGGCCAGGCCGGCGGCCAGGGTGCCGAGGGCGGCGAGGCGGTCCGAGCGGCGCAGCTGCGTCTCCAGCTGGCGGACCACCGTGAGGTCCCGGAGCATGGCCACCGCCCCCAGGTCCTTGCCGTCGCTGCCCTTGAGCGGCGCCGTGGCCACCTCCACGGGAATGGCCGCGCCGTTCCGCCGCCGGAGCGTCAGGGGCACGCTGGCGATGGGCGCCCGGCTGGCCAGCGTCTCCATCAGGATGTCGCCCAGCTCCGGCGTGCCGGCGAAGACCTCCGTGCCATAGCGCCCCACCGCCTCGCCAGCGAAGAACCCGGTGAGCAGCTCCGCGGACGGGTTGAGGGTCACCACCCGCCCCTCCAGGTCCACGGTGACGATGCCGGTGGTCAGCGAGGCGAGGATGCTGTCGGTGTAGCTCTTGAGGTCCGCCAGCTCCTCGAAGTGCTGCCTCAGCTCCGTGTGCATCTCCTCCAGCGCCACCCGCTGCTGCCGGAGCTGCGACGTCATGTGGTTGAACGCCGCCGCGAGCCGGCCGATCTCGTCGCTGCTCGCCGGCTCGATGCGCTGGGCGAGCTCGCCCCGGGCGATCGCCACCGCCTGCGCCTCGAGCTGCTGCACCGGCTCCGCGATGCGCCGGGCGACCAGGGCAGCGGCCAGGGCGCCGAGCACGAGCGTGATCCCGGCCAGGGCGGCCAGCTCCCACCGCGTCTGGCGGATCTCGGCCTCCATCCGCCGCCGGGAGAGGCCGACCCGCACCGTCCCCCACTTCTGACCGCTCACAACGATGGGCACGGCGAAGTCGTAGACGACCTCCCCGGTCTCGTGGAGCGTGGTCTCCTGCACCAGCAGCGCCTCGGCCCGCGCCGCGCGCTCGTGCACCCCCCCGATCAGCGGCACCCCGACGCGCTCGGGCCGCCGGCTGTGCGCCGCCACCTTGCCCTCGGCGTCCAGGACGATGGCGTACACGACGTCGGTCTCGTCGCCCACCCGCGCCGTGTTCTGCTCCAGCGCGGTGAAGTTGTAGAGGAGCAGCGGCCCCTGGGAGATCGCCGCCAGGTTCCGCGCCAGCACCTCGCCGCGGCGCTCGAACTCCTCCACGATGGCGTCGCCCTGCCGGTGGTCGACCACCACGATGACCGCCGTCATCACCAGCACGATGACCGCCACCGTGCCCACCAGCAGCTTGGTGCGGAGGGACGCGAAGCGCAGCCCCGGCCACAGCGGGTTCATCGCGCCGGCCGCTCCGCGCGGTCGAGCCAGATCTTCCTCAGCGGGATGTACGGGTCGCCCAGGCCGTTCACCTCCACGCTGCGCACGTACGGCTGGAAGAGCCGCTCGTAGGTGTAGTGGAAGATTGGAATCAGCGGGGCGTCCTCGATAATGACCTGCTCCGCTCGTCGATACAGATCGACGCGGCGCTGGAGGTCGGCCACTTCGCGCGCGGTGACCAGCAATCCATCCACCACCGGATTCGAATATCCGAAGAAGTTCCTCGGACTCTTTGAATGGAAGAGCTTGAAGAGAAAGTTGTCAGGGTCCGGGACGTCGGCGAACCAGGCGTATAGGAAGATGGGAAACTTGCCTTCCGACAGCCCCTTCGAAAACGATGGCCAGTCTGTGACGTACTTGAAGTCCGCCCGGACGCCAATCGCTTCAAGGTCGCGCTTGAAATACTCGTGTTCCCGGAGCACGCCCGCGGTCCTTACGCTGGACCAGAACGTGAGGACCGGCAGGCCTCGCCCTCCAGGATAACCCGCCTGGCGCAGCAGGTCCCGCGCAACTGTTGGGTCATATTCATAGGTGTGCAGCCGGGGATTGTAGCCTTGCGTGCCCGGCGGCAGGACGCCCCGCGCAGGCGCGAACCGGTCGAGCATCACCTCTCGGAGCAGTCGGCGTCGATCGATGGCGCGAATGATTGCTTGGCGAACGCGGGCATCGTCGAACGGCTTCAGTCGTGTGTTGAATCCGTAGAACCGAACACTCATCATCGGGCGCTTGACGTAGACGCCAGCTTTTTCAGCGAGGATGCGCGCGTAATCCTGGGTGGGAATAGGCGTGTCCTCGAGCCGCCCCTGGCGGAATTCTTCGTACATCGCGTCGAGTCGTTCCCCTGGAAAAATGCGGAATACGACGCCAGGGAGACGAGGCGATCCGCCGAAATACGCCTCATTCGCTTCGAGCACGATCTCTTTACCTCGCTCCCACCTGACGAACCTGAAGGGTCCGGTACCCACCGGATGACTTCCGAACTCCTCCGCCCGTCCCTCCACGAGTTCCTTGGGAACGATCTTGGCCTGACCTACTGCTAGCACCGAAACGAGTGGCACCTGCGCTTCCTCAAGCGTCACCTGCACGGTGTGGCGATCGACCGCCGTGATTCCTGACACGGTCCCCGATCTTCCTTCCCTGAACTCACGCGCGCCGCGAACATGCGCGAGAAGGTCGGCGCCGCCAGACTTGAGGCTGGGGTTCAGCAACCGCGTCAACGAAAACACCACGTCCTCGGCCGTGACTTCGCGCCCGTGGTGGAATTTCACGCCGCGCCTGAGCCTGAAAGTCCAAGAGAGCCCGTCGCGCGAAGCTTTCCAGAACTCAGCGAGTGCCGGTTGGATGGCCAGTGTCTGGTCGAAGTCCACGAGACCGTCGAAGATCTGCTGAGAGACCGATCGGCTGTATACATCACTGATCCTGGCCGGGTCCAGTGTCGCCGGGTCGTTCCCGAGCGGTCTCCGGTAGACGGCGGATTGACTTCGCCGCCCGACGTCCTGTCCCGCCGCCTCCAAGAACTTCGGGTTCCATAGGGACAAGACGAGGAGTACGAGGAGAAAGGGGGGCAGGATGGCGTCCCTCCCCTTTCTCCTCGCACTTCGGCGCGGCTCACGCCACGCACCACCCCTCGACTTCGAATCTACGATCAGAACCCCCCGCCGCCGCCGTCGGCCGTCCCGATGGCCTGGAAGAACTGCGTGGAGCCGGAGGTGCCGGACTCGATGACCGGGGCCGCCAGCAGGAACGACGCGAGCACCAGAAGCACCGCCCAGATCTTCGCCATGACGCTCTCCTCCTGTGGATTGATGGCAGCCCTCACCGCGAGGGCCGCATTCACCAGCGGAGGACGCTAGAGCAACAACCCGGCCAGGTCTGGACGACGATTCAGTGTGCAAAGATTTCCGTGTGTCCGGGCACTTCCACGACAGCCACGCGATGCCCGGGCCTCACCCGCTGCACAGCGCCGGTGCGGCCGGGAGCGCGCGGAGGCCGCCTTCCCCGACGAAGTGTCCGCGATTTCGGGGAATCGGCGCCCCTGCACAGTCCCGGTGCAACCTGAACCGGAGCCGGGCGCCTCACTCCCCGGCCACCGGACCGCCGAGGTTCCACCGCGCCAGCATCGTCTTGAGCGAGTTGCGGTGGATCCCCAGGATCCGGGCGGCCTCGCTCCGGTTCCAGCGAACCCTCTCCAGGACGCGCATGACGATCTGGCGCTGGAACTCCTCGATGGCCTGCTTGAGCGGCAGGGTCTCGGCATCCCGCACCCGAGCCCGGTGGTCCGGCAGGAGGAGGTCCATGGGCAGGTCGTTCAGGCCGATCACCGGCCCCTCGGCCAGCCCCACCAGCCGCTCGATCACGTTCTGAAGCTCCCGGACGTTGCCGGGCCAGGCGTACTCCCGGAGCGCCGCCAGGGCCTCCGGGCTGAGCCCCTCCACGCGCTTGTTGAGCTGCTGGTTGTACCGGCGGACGAAGTGGGCGACGAGCAGCGGGATGTCCTCCCGGCGCTCACGCAGCGGGGGGACGGCGATGGGCATCACGTTGAGCCGGTAGTAGAGGTCCTCGCGGAAGGCGCCCCGCGCCACCGCCTGCTTGAGGTCCACGTTGGTGGCGCAGATGATGCGGACGTCGATGGGGATGCTGCGGGAGCCGCCCACACGCTCGATCTCCCGCTCCTGGATCACCCGCAGGAGCTTCACCTGCACCTCGGGCTTGAGCGCCCCGATCTCGTCCAGGAAGAGCGTGCCGCCCTGGGCCAGCTCGAACCGCCCCAGCTTGCGCTGGTAGGCGCCCGTGAAGGCGCCCCGCTCGTGGCCGAAGAGCTCGGACTCGACGAGCGTGTCGGCCAGCGCGGCCGGATTGACGGGCACGAACGGCCTGTCCCGCCGCGGCCCCTGGCGGTGGATGGCGCGGGCGACCAGCTCCTTGCCGGTGCCGCTCTCCCCCGTGATGAGGACGGTCGCGGTCGTCCGGGCCACCTGGGCTACGAGGCGGTACAGCCGCTGCATCTCGGGGTGCTGGCCCACGAGCTGGTCGAAGTCGTGCTGGCGGGCCAGCTCCGAGCGCAGGAACGTGACCTCGCGCTCCAGCGACCGCCGCTCCAGCGCGCGCCTGACCAGGGACAGGAGCTCCGTCTCCTCGAAGGGCTTGGTGAGGTAGTCGAAGGCGCCCAGCTTCATCGCCGCCACCGCCGTGCGGACCGTCTTGACGGCCGTGACCAGGATCACCTCCACGGCGTCGTCGAGCGCCTTGATGCGCTCGAGCACCTCGATCCCGTCCATCCCGGGCAGGCGAATGTCGAGGAGGACCAGGTCGACCTGGCGGGACCGCACGATCTCGAGGGCCCGGCGCCCGTCCGGCGCGTCCACCACCTCGTACTCGTCCTCGAGGATCAGGCGGAAGGACTCGCGCAGTCCCGCGTCGTCGTCGACGACCAGCACCACCGGCCGGACGCCCCCGGGGGACTCGGGCGGCTCGGGGACCACGGAGTCCCGTGACATCGTCAGGACTTTATCACTTCCCGGCGGGTCCGGGCAGTCAGGCCCGGAGGTCGACCACGATCTCGCGCTCGCGCGGCCCGTCGCACTCGACCAGGGCGATGCCCTGCCAGGTGCCGAGCAGCAGGCG
>JBBIOF010000034.1:0-11640 GCA_037443505.1 Candidatus Rokuibacteriota bacterium | reverse complement strand
AGCATGAGATCGTACCCGTGAAATCCCCTAATTTATTCTGCGAGAGTCATTAGCCGTGGCGGCGGGCGCCGGCACCCCGCGCCCGGCCTACCGCCGGATCGTCCTCAAGCTCTCGGGAGAGGCGCTGGCCGGGAGCCAGGGCTACGGCATCGACCCGGCCGTGCTGGAGCGCATCGCCGCCGAGACCGCGGAGGTGGCGGCGCTCGGCGTGCAGGTGGCCATCGTGATCGGCGGCGGCAACATCTTCCGGGGCGTTGCCGCCAGTGCCGGCGGCATGGACCGGGCCACCGCCGACTACATGGGGATGCTGGCCACCGTCATCAACGCGCTGGCCCTGCAGGACGCCCTGGAGAAGGCGGGGCTGGCCACCCGGGTGCTGTCGGCCATCGAGATGCGGGCGGTGGCCGAGCCCTACATCCGGCGCCGCGCCATCCGGCACCTGGAGAAGGGGCGGGTGGTGATCTTCGCGGCCGGCACGGGCAACCCGTTCTTCACCACCGACACGGCCGGGGCGCTGCGCGCCATCGAGATCGGGGCCGATGCGATCATGAAGGCCACCAAGGTGGACGGCATCTACTCGGCCGACCCGGCCAAGGACGCCAGCGCCGAGCGGCTGGCCCGGACGACGTACAGGGACGTGCTCAGCCGGCGGCTCGCGGTGATGGACGCCACGGCCATCTCGCTGTGCATGGAGAACGGGCTGCCGATCATCGTGTTCGACCTGACCCGCTCCGGGAACATCAAGCGGATCGTGCTCGGGGAGCCGGTGGGGTCGATCGTGTCCGCGTGAGGGACGCCACGGGGGTGGAGCCATGCAGGCACTGATGAAGGACATCGAGGCGCGGATGACGGCGGCGCTGGAGACCCTGTCCCGGGAGTTCGCGTCGGTGCGCACGGGGCGAGCGTCCACGGGGCTGCTGGAGGGCGTCCGCGTCGACTACTACGGCACGCCGACGCCGGTGACCCAGATGGCCTCGGTATCCGTGCCCGACGCGCGCACTCTGGTCATCCAGCCGTGGGAGCAGGGCCAGCTCGCCGCCATCGAGAAGGCCATCATGAAGTCGGACCTGGGGCTCACCCCGGCGAACGACGGCAAGGTGATCCGGCTGGTGATGCCGCCGCTCACGGAGGAGCGCCGCAAGCAGCTGGCCAAGACGGTGCACAAGATCGCCGAGGAGACGCGGGTCGCCGTGCGGAACATCCGGCGCGAGGCGAACGACCGCCTGAAGGCGATGGCGCGCGACAAGAAGATCTCCGAGGACGAGGAGCGCCGCGGCCACGACCAGATCCAGAAGGTCACCGACCGGTTCATCGCCAGGGTGGACGAGCTCCTCAAGAAAAAGGAACAGGAGATTCTATCTTTCTAATACGATTGACCCATGGCCGTGCGCTCGTCTAGCCGGCCCACGCGCGCCCACCTCCGCACGCTCGGCGACGTCGAGCTGCTGGAGCTGGTCCGGTCGCGCCCCCTGCCCCGGCACGTGGCCATCATCATGGACGGCAACGGGCGGTGGGCCACGCGCCGGGGCCTGCCCCGCGTGGCCGGCCACCGCGAGGGGGCCAAGGCGGCGCGGGCGATCGTGAAGGCCGCCGGCGAGCTGGGGCTCACGTACCTCACCCTGTACGCGTTCTCCACGGAGAACTGGAGCCGCCCGCAGGACGAGGTCTCCACGCTGATGAAGCTCCTGGAGGACGCCATCTACCGGGAGCTTCCGGCCCTCATGCGCCAGAACGTGCGCCTGCGGGTGATCGGCCGCGCGGAGGGCGTGCCGCCCACCATCCGGCGCGGGATCGAGCACGTGGTGCAGGAAACGCGCAACAATACGGGGCTGAACCTGCTGATGGCCTTCAACTACGGCGGGCGCGACGAGCTGCTCGACGCCGTCCGGACCCTCGCCCGGCGCGTGGCGGCGGGGCAGCTCTCCCCGGAGGCGATCACCGAGGCGGACGTGGCCGGCGCGCTGTACACCGCGGGGGTGCCGGACCCCGACCTGCTGATCCGGACCAGCGGCGAGATGCGCGTGTCCAACTTCCTGCTCTGGCAGATCGCCTACACCGAGCTCTGGATCACCCCGACGCTCTGGCCGGACTTCGGCCCCGGCGACCTCTACCGGGCCGTGGCGGAGTTCCAGGGGCGCACGCGCAGGTTCGGCGGGGTCTGACATGCGGTCGGCGACGGCGACGCTCCGAGGTGCCGGCATGTCCATCGACGCGCTGAAGCGGGTGGGGACCGCGGCCGTGTTCATCCCGCTGTTCGTGTGGATGGTGACCCGGGGGCCGCGCTGGGCCTTCGTCCTCCTGGTGGTCGCCGTGAGCGGCATGGCGCTGTGGGAGCTGGCGCGCATGTTCGAGGGGAGCGGCCAGCCGGTGTACCGGCGGCTCGGGATGGTGACCGGCATGGCGCTGACCGCCAGCTTCGCCGCCCCGGGCGACGGCGGCGTCCCCGACCTGGCGGTCCTGGTGCTGGGGGTGGCGGTGGCGGCGATCCTCGGTGCGCCCGTCTGGACGGGCGCGCGGCCGGCCACCGAGCCGGTGGCCCTGACGGTCATGAGCGTCCTCTACGTGGGCTGGTTCCTCGGTCACGGGCTCCTGCTGCAGGGCCTGCCGGAGGGCGCTGACCTGATCCTGTTCCTGGTGGGCGTCACGTGGGTCGGGGAGTCGGCCGCGTACCTGGTGGGCTCGGCGCTCGGGCGGCGCCCGCTGGCCCCGGTCGTGAGCCCCCGGAAGACGGTGGAGGGCGGGGTCGCGCAGGTGGTCGCCTCCGTGGCGGCGGCGGCGCTGCTCGGCGCCTGGCTCCTGCCCGGGTGGGAGGTGGCGCGGACCGGCATCGCCGGGGCCGTGCTGGGCGTGGTGGGCCAGGTGGGCGACCTGGCGGAGTCGGTGATGAAGCGCAGCGCCGGGGTCAAGGATACCGGCGGGCTCATCCCCGGACACGGCGGCGTGCTGGACCGGATCGACGGCCTGCTCTTCAACGCACCGGCGCTCTACTACTACGTCACCCTGGGGGGCGGGCGGTGAAGCGGATCGCCCTCCTCGGCGCCACGGGGTCCATCGGCCTGCGCACGCTGGAGCTGGTGTCGAGCTTTCCCGACGAGTTCTCGGTGGTGGGGCTGGCGGCCCGGGGCTCCAACGTGGAGCTGATCGCCGAGCTCTGCCGGAAGTACGGGCCGCGCGCGGTGGCCGTGCTGGACGCGGCCGCCGCCGACCGCCTGGCCGCCCTGCTGCCGCGCCCGGGCCCCGAGGTGCTGGCCGGCATCGACGGGCTGGTGGCGCTGGCCCGGGACGTGGAGAGCGACGTGGTCGTCTCGGCCCTGGTGGGCGCCGCCGGCCTGCTGCCCACCATGGCGGCCATCCGCGCAGGACGGCCGGTGGCGCTGGCGAACAAGGAGACCCTGGTCATGGCCGGGCGGCTCATGACGGCCGCCGCCCGGGAGCGGGGCGTCCCGCTGCTGCCGGTGGACTCCGAGCACAGCGCCGTCTTCCAGTGCCTGGTGGGGCACAACCGCGTGGACGTCCACCGGATCCTCCTCACGGCGTCCGGCGGGCCGTTCCGGGACCTGCCGCGGGAGCGGTTCGCCCACGTGACCGTGGAGGACGCCCTCCGGCACCCCACCTGGAAGATGGGCGCCAAGATCACCATCGACTCCGCCACCCTGATGAACAAGGGGCTGGAGATCATCGAGGCCCGCTGGCTCTTCGACCTGCCGCCCCACCGGATCCAGGTGCTGGTGCACCCCCAGTCCATCGTCCACTCCATGGTGGAGTACGTGGACGGCTCGGTGATCGCCCAGCTGGGCGTCGCCGACATGGGCGTGCCCATCCTCTACGCGCTGACCTACCCGGAGCGCCGACCGGCGCCCGCGGCCCGCCTGGACCTGACGCGCGTGGGTCAGCTCACGTTCTTCGAGCCGGACCACGAGCGGTTCCCGGCGCTGCGCCTGGCCCGCGCGGCCCTGGAGGAGGGCGGCTCCGCGCCGGTGGTGCTCAACGCGGCCAACGAGGTGGCGGTGGCGGCGTTCCTCGAGCGCCGCATCCGCTTCACCCACATCCCGGAACTGATCGAGCGCGTCCTCGGCGAGATGCCGGGGAGCGCGGTCGATTCCATCGAGGCGTGCGTGGCGATCGACGCGGACGCGCGGGCCAGGGCCCGGCGCGCGGTCGAGACGCTCGCCGGAAGGCGGTAGGCCGTGACCACGCTCGTGTCGTTCGTCGTCGTCATCGGCGTGCTCATCCTCATCCACGAGCTGGGCCACTTCGTGGTGGCCCGGCTGGCGGGGGTGGGGGTGGAGCGCTTCTCCATCGGCTTCGGTCCGGTCCTGCTGCGGTGGCGGGGCCGGGAGACCGAGTACTGCGTGAGCGCCATCCCCATGGGGGGCTACGTCAAGATGATGGGCGAGGAGAACCCCCTGGAGGGCGGGGCGGCGCTGCCCTACGACCCCCGGAAGGCGTTCGCGCTCAAGCCGCTCTGGGTGCGCTTCCTCATCGTCTTCGCGGGGCCCGGCATGAACTTCGTGCTGGCGGCCATCATCTTCGGCCTGGTCCTCGGCACCGTGGGGCGGCCGGTGTGGCCGGCCGTCGTGGGCCGCGTGGCGGAGGGCGGCCCGGGGCAGGCGGCCGGGCTCCGGAGCGGCGACGTGGTGACGGCCACCGACGGGCGGCCCGTGGCCCACTGGGAGGACGTGGAGCACGCGGTGGCCGCCTCCGGCGGCCGCCCGGTGGAGGTGGAGGTGCGACGGGATGGCGCCCGCCACCGGGTCACCGTGGCGCCCCGCCTGGCCACCGTGCGGGACCCGGTGTTCCGGGACCCCCGGGAGACCTGGGAGATCGGCGTCGGGCCCCGGCTCACACCCCACATCGGGTCCGTGAGCCCGGGCTCGCCCGCGGAGAGGGCCGGCCTGCGGGCCGGCGACGTGGTGACGGCCGTGGCCGGCCAGCCGGTGTTCACGCCGGAAGAGCTCATGCAGGCGATCCAGACGCGCGCGGGGCAGACGTTCGACGTGACCGTCGAGCGCGACGGCCGCCCGCTCACGCTGCCGGTGACGGCGAGCGTCGTGCACGAGAAGGGGCCGGCGGGGCAGGACGTCGAGGTCGGCCGGATCGGCGTGGGCATCGTCACGCGGGCCGTGAGCTACGCGCCGTACTCGCCGCCGGCCGCGGCCTGGCAGGGTCTGGTCAAGACGTGGGACATGACGTCCCTCACCGCCCGCGGGCTCTGGAAGATCGTCTCGCGCCAGATCGACTCCTCGAACATCGGCGGCCCCATCCAGATCGCCGCCGAGGCCGGGCGCCAGGCCAAGGAGGGCCCGGCCTCGCTGGCGCTGTTCACGGCGATCATCAGCGTGAACCTGGCCCTGCTCAACCTGCTGCCCGTGCCCATGCTGGACGGCGGGCACCTCTTCTTCTTCCTGATCGAGGCGGTCATGGGACGGCCCCTGTCGCTCCGGAAGCGGGAGTGGGCGCAGCAGGTGGGGTTCGTGCTGCTCATGCTGCTCATGGTGTACGCCCTGTACAACGACCTGGTGCGGATCGACGCGTTCCGCTTCTTCAAGTAGGGCACGGGCATGATCACACGGCGGAAGACCCGACAGATCCGGCTGGGGCGCGTGGCCGTGGGCGGCGACGCGCCCATTACCGTGCAGTCGATGACCAAGACGGACACGCGGGACGTCGAGGCCACGGTGCTGCAGATCTGGGCGCTGGAGGCGGCGGGCTGCGACATCGTGCGCTGCGCGGTCCCGGTGCGGGAGGCGGCCGAGAGGCTGGGAGAGATCCGGCGGCGGATCCGCATCCCCCTGGTCGCCGACATCCACTTCAACTACCGGCTCGCCCTCATCGCCCTCGAGCAGGGAGTGGACGGCCTCCGGCTCAACCCGGGGAACATCGGCGGCAAGCGCTTCGTGCAGGAGGTCGTGAGCGCCGCCCGGGAGCGTCGGGTGCCCATCCGCATCGGCGTCAACGCGGGCTCGCTGGAGAAGGACCTGCTGGCGCGGTACGGCGGGCCCACGGCCGAGGCCATGGTGGAGTCGGCCCTGCGCCACATCCGCATCCTGGAGGAGTGCGGCTACCCGGAGATGAAGGTGTCGCTGAAGGCCTCCGACCCGCTGATGATGATCGAGGCCTACCGCCTGCTGGCCGACCAGGTCGACTACCCGTTCCACCTGGGCGTGACGGAGGCCGGCACGCCCGGCGCGGGCACCATCAAGTCGGCGGTGGGGCTGGGGGCCCTGCTCAGCGAGGGGATCGGCGACACCATCCGGGTGTCGCTCTCGGCGGACCCGGTGGAGGAGGTGCGGGTGGGCACGGAGATCCTCAAGTCCCTGGGCCTCCGCCGGGGCGGCCTCACCTTCGTGGCCTGCCCCTCGTGCGGGCGCGCCGACGTGGACCTGGTCAAGCTGGCCCGCGAGGTGGAGGAGGAGTTCAAGGGCCTGAACGAGGAGATCCACATCGCGGTGATGGGCTGCGTCCCGGAGGGTGAGCCGGTGGTGACGCCGGCCGGTCCCCGGCCCATCGAGACGATCACCGAGGGCGACGAGGTTCTGACCCACGAGGGGACCTTCCAGAAGGTGCAGTGGGCGACCAGCCACCGCTTCGACGGGGAGCTGGTGGAGGTCGAGCCGACGGGCTTCGCGCCGTTCCGGCTGACGGAGAACCATCGCCTCCTGGCCTTCCCGGGGCCGCGCCGGGTGAAGGGCGGGCGGGCGCGCGGGCCGCGGATCGATCAGATGGTGGCCGAGGGCGCCACCCCGGACTGGGTCGCGGCCGGGAGGCTGGAGCCCGGCTGGGTGCTGGCCTATCCGGTCCTCCAGGACAAGGAGGACCGCGCCATCGTCGCGGCTCCCGGCCTGGGTGACATCGCCGTGGACGAGGATTTCCTCACGCTGGCCGGCTATTACCTGGCCGGGGGCACCCTCTCCGGCAAGGACGGCGAGCCATCCCAGCCGGTCTTCTGCCTCCACCGGCGCGAGACCGACCAGGTCGAGCGGCTCCAGGCGGTCCTGCGCGGGCTCGGGCTGCACCCGGTCCTGCAGCAGCGGCGCCACAGGACCGAGGTGATCGCGCAGTCGCTGGCTCTGGGGACGCTGCTCGACGGCCTGTTCGGACACCGGGCCGAGCGCAAGCGGCTGCCCGAGTGGATGATGCGCCTGCCGCACGACAAGCAGCGAGCCCTGGTGCGGGCGCTGTGGGAGGGGGACGGCTGCGTCGGCCGCGTCGCGGGGTACGGGCGGGCCACGTACCGCACGTCCTCGTGGGCGCTGGCCGTCCAGGTCCAGCAGGTTCTGCTGCGCCTGGGCATCGCCTGCTTCCTTGATCACCGTGACCAGCGCGACCGGCAGCGCAGCTGGGTGATCTCGGTCACCTCGGCCCAGGCCCTGGCCACCCTCGGCGCGGTCCTGGGCCAGGAGCTGGTGCAGGCCGCGCAAGCGCGACCGACCGGCCAGGTCGTCCTCGACGACCGCTACTTCTACGTCCGCGTTCGCGGCGTCCGCCCGGTGCCGTTCGAGGGCCACGTCCACAACCTGGAGGTCGAGGGCGTCCACTCGTTTGCGGTCCCGGGAGCCGCCCTGCACAACTGCGAGGTCAACGGGCCCGGCGAGGCGCGGGCCGCCGACATCGGCGTGGCCGGCGGGCGGGGGATCGGGCTCATCTTCAGGAACGGGGAGGTCATCCGGAAGGTGCCCGAGGCCGACATCGTCAAGGCCATGCGCGAGGAGGTCCAGAAGTTCCTGGCCGAGCGCAGGGCCGCCCGGCCGGGTGGGGGCGACTGATGGGGCAGTACAGGACCCACGTCTTCGTGTGCACCTCGGGCGAGACCTGTCCCACCCAGGGCGACGTCGAGCGGTTCGTCAGGTACCTGCGGGGCGAGGTGGCCCGGGCCGGGCTGGTGAGCGACGTGCGCATCAACAAGTCCGGCTGCTTCTCCCAGTGCGGGCACGGGCCCATGATGGGCGTCTACCCCGACGACGTCTGGTACGCCGGGGTCCAGGAGTCCGACCTGCCGGAGATCTTCCAGTCCCACATCCTCGGCGGTACGCCCGTCGAGCGGCTCCTCTACGACCCCGGGGTGAAGGGGCCGAACAAGAAGCCCGGGCACTGACCCGCTCACCCGTCCATGCGCCTCAGCCGATCGCTCGTACCCACGCTCAGGGAGGACCCCGCCGAGGCCGAAGCCCTCAGCCACCGGCTCATGCAGCGGGCCGGCCTGGTCCGCCAGCTCGCCGCCGGCGTCTACGTGTGGCTGCCGCTGGGCCAGCGCGTGCTGGACCGGATCAACGCCATCATCCGCGAGGAGATGAACGCCATCGGCGGGCAGGAGATCACCATGCCGGTCCTGCACCCCGCCGAGATCTGGCGCCAGTCCGGCCGGTGGGACGCCATCGGCGACGAGATGTTCCGCCTCAAGGACCGCAACGGGCGCGACATGTGCCTGGGGATGACCCACGAGGAGGTCGTCGCCTGGCTGGCCGCCCGCGAGATCCGCTCGTACCGCGACCTGCCGCAGATCTGGTACCAGATCCAGACCAAGGAGCGGGACGAGGCCAGGCCGCGGTCGGGCGTGCTGCGCACCCGGGAGTTCCTGATGAAGGACTCCTACACGCTGGACCCCGACGAGGCCGCGCTCGACCGCTCCTACGCGGCCCACGAGCGGGCGTACCGGCGGATCTTCACCCGCTGCGGGATCCGGTTCCACGTGGTGCACTCCGATCCCGGCATGATGGGCGGGCTCGGCTCGCACGAGTTCATGGCGCCCAGCGCGGCCGGCGAGGACGAGATCGCCCTCTGCGGCGGCTGCGGGTACGCCGCCAACGTGGAGCTGGCCCGCGGGATCCCCGCCCAGCCGGCGTTCCCCGCGTGGCCGCGGGAGGAGGTGGCGACCCCTGACGCGCGCACCATCGCCGAGGTGTCGAGCTTCCTCGGCATCGACCCGCGCCTGACCATCAAGTCGCTGCTCTACGTGACGCGGGCCACCGGGCTGGTGCTGGCCCTGGTCCGGGGTGACCACGCCCTGCACGAGCGGAAGCTGGCCCGGGCGCTGGGCGGTGAGGAGGTCCGTCCAGCGCACCCGGACGAGGTGCGGGAAGCCCTGGGGGCGCCCGCGGGATCGGTGGGGCCCCTGGGCGTCCGGATCCCGGTCCTGGCCGACGAGGCGCTGAGGACCGGGACCTACGTGGTGGGCGCCAACCGCGAGGGGTTCCACGTCCGGGGCGTCGTCCCGGGTCGGGACTTCGAGTGCCGGTTCGCGGACCTCCACACGGTGACCGCGGGCGAGGCCTGTCCCGAGTGCGGCGCGCCCCTGGCGGTGGAGCGGGTCATCGAGGTGGGCAACATCTTCAAGCTGGGGACGAAGTACTCCGTGCCCCTGGGCGCGACGTACCTCGACGAGGCTGGCCGGGAGCGCCCCATCGTCATGGGCAGCTACGGCATCGGACCCGCGCGGATCGCGGCCGCCGCGGTGGAGCAGCTGTCCGATGCGGACGGCATCGTGTGGCCCTGGTCCATCGCGCCGTTCCAGGCCCACATCGTGGCGGTCAACGTCCGCGACCGGGCCCAGGCGGAGGCGGCGGAGGCCATCTACGCCGAGTGCGGGCGGCGGGGCGTCGACGCGCTGCTCGACGACCGCGACGAGCGGCCGGGCGTGAAGTTCAAGGACGCCGACCTCCTGGGGATGCCGGTCCGGGTCACGGTGGGCAACGCCTATGTCAAGGAGGGGCTGGTCGAGGTGCGGAGCCGCCGGACCCGGCGTGAGGTCCGGGTGCCCAGGGACGGGGTGGTGGAGGCCGTCCGGCAGCTCCGGGCGTCGGAGGAGGAGGCTGGCACGACGGTCGGGCCACGGTAAGCTTGCCTCTCCGGCAACCACGTGCTAAAGTGCTGAAAAAGTGGGCCTTGCCCACTTTTTTACTTTCGTGGGTTGGCGATGCGGGACGAGGAGCTGGCCGCCAGGATCGAGGAGATCGTCCAGCCGGTCCTTCGCGACCACGGGCTCGAGCTGGTGGACATCGAGTGGCGGCCCCGGCGTCCCCGGGGCGTGCTGCGTGTGTTCGTGGACCGGCCGGGCGGAGTGCGGATCGCCGACTGCGAGCAGGTCAGCCGTGAGGTCGGGGATCTCCTCGACGTGGCCGACCTCATCGGCGACCCGTACGATCTCGAGGTGTCGTCACCGGGCCTCGACCGGGAGCTCAGGACCGAGCGGGAGTACCGGTGGGCCCTGGGCAAGCGGGTGCGGTGCTGGACCGTGGAGGGCCGGGAGATCCGGGGCCGCCTGGCCGAGGTCGCGGAGGGGCGGCTCGTGCTGGAGCGCGACGGAGAGCGCATCGAGGTGCCGCGAGCGGACGTCACCAGGACGCGCCTGGACGCGGAGGTGCCGTGGCCGCGCCGAGCGTGAGGGGATGAACCGGGAGCTGATCGCCGTCATCGAGCAGATCGCACGCGAGAAGGGGATCGACCGCGAGACCCTCTTCGAGGCGCTGGAGTCTGCCCTGCTGTCGGCGTCGCGGCGGACGCTGGGGGCGGCGGACAACATCCAGATGCGGCTGGACCGGACGACGGGCGCGCTCCGCGTCTACTGCCGGAAGAAGGTGGTCGAGGAGGTCACCGACCCGAAGCTCGAGATCAGCCTCGCCGACGCCAAGGCGCTGAACCCGGAGGCCGAGCTCGGCGTCGAGCTGGAGCAGGAGCTGCCCCCGCAGGAGTTCGGCCGCATCGCGGCCCAGACCGCCAAGCAGGTGATCCTGCAGCGGGTGCGGGACGCGGAGCGGGACCAGATCTTCAAGGAGTTCGAGGGCAGGGAGGGGCAGATCGTCCGCGGCGTGGTCCACCGCCTCGAGAAGCGGAACGTCATCGTGGAGATCGGCAAGGCGGAGGCGGTCCTGCCCGAGCGGGAGCAGATCCCGGGCGAGCGGTTCGGGCCCGGCGACCGCGTCCGCGCCTACCTCCTGGAGGTCCGGCGGACGGCGAAGGGGCCGCAGATCACGCTGTCGCGCACCCACCCGGGCTTCCTCGCGCGCCTGTTCGAGACGGAGATCCCCGAGATCCAGGAGGGGATCGTCCTGGTGAAGGCGGCGGCGCGCGAGGCGGGCGAGCGCGCGAAGGTGGCCGTGGCCTCCACCAAGCGGGACGTGGACCCCATCGGGGCGTGCGTGGGGCTCCGGGGCACGCGCATCCAGGTGATCAGCCGCGAGCTGCGCGGCGAGAAGATCGACATCATCGAGTGGTCGCACGACCCCGCGACGTTCGTCGCCCGGGCCCTCTCGCCGGCCAAGGTCTCGTCGGTGACCATCGCCGAGGAGGCGGAGGCCGAGGGCCAGCCCTCCGCCCTGGTGGTGGTGCCCGACAACCAGCTCTCCCTGGCCATCGGCAAGAAGGGCCAGAACGCGCGCCTGGCGGCCAAGCTCACCGGCATGCGGATCGACATCAAGAGCGAGTCCGAGCTGGAGGCCGAGCGGGGCGAGGCGGAGGAGGGGCGGGCGGCGCTCGCGTCCCTGGGCCTCGGGCCGGAGCAGGCCGAGGCCCTGGCGGGGGCCGGCCTCGGCTCGCCCGAGGCGATCGTCAAGGCCGGGCGTGAGAAGCTCGCCGGAGTCCCCGGCGTCGGCGCCGAGGCCGAGCGGATCTACGCGGCCGCGGAGGCCTGGGTGACCGCCCACC
>JBBIOF010000033.1:0-11681 GCA_037443505.1 Candidatus Rokuibacteriota bacterium | reverse complement strand
GGCTCGGCGAGGCTGGCCCGGCCGTTAGTAGACCGGTACATTCGGGGAGCCACTCCCATTGCATCGTGCGGTCCGGTGTGGTTCCATTCCGGACCCGGGAAGCCATGACGACCCAGCGCAAGCGACGACTGCGGCCGAAGGCGGCGGTGGAGCCCGTCACCGCGGCATCGCCCCCGGTCGCCGGCCGGGTCGTGCCCCTCCCGGCGCCCCGGGAGCGGGCGGCCGAGGCGCACGTCCTCGACGGGGCCTGCGGCAAGTGCGGCAGCACGTTCGTCTCGCGCGAGCCCGCGTTCCTGCACTGCCACTACTGCGGCAGCCTGGCCCGCATCGCGAGCGGCTCGCTGCTGGAGCAGGAGCTGTTCGAGATCCGCTCCGGCCTCCGGCTCGCGTCCTGACGTCCGACTCCGCCCTCCCGGAGGTCGTGGACCGCCAGGTGGAGGATGCGGCGGACGTCGTCCAGGACGAAGGGCTTGCTGAGGCAGGGAGCCCCCGTCTCCTCCAGGAACCGCCTGGTGTCGGTCCCCAGCACGTCGCCCGTCATGAAGATGAACCGCGGCCGTGCGGCCGGCCACCGGCCGGTCACCTCGCGGTAGAGGCCCGGCCCGTCGAGGCCGGGCATCCGGATGTCGCAGATGATGAGGTCGTGGCGGCCCCGCTCGAGCATCTCCCGCGCCACCACCGCGTCACACGCCGTCGCCACCTGGTGCCCGTCCATTGAGAGGAACTGCTCGAGCAGGCGGGTGACCGCGGGCTCGTCGTCCACCACGAGCACGCGCAGGCCGGCCACGGCGGGTGGGGGCGGCGCCGCGGGCGCCGGCCCCTCGTCGCGGGTGGGGCGCTCCACGGGAAGCTCCACGGTGAAGACGGCGCCCCGGCCCGGCAGGCTCTCCACGCGGATGCTGCCGCCGTGGCCCTCCACGATGCCGTGGCAGAGCGAGAGCCCGAGCCCCGTGCCCTGGCCGACCGGCTTCGTCGTGAAGAAGGGCTCGAAGATCCGGCGCTGGATCTCGGGCGGGATCCCCGGCCCGGTGTCGGCCACGCGGAGCAGCACCCGGCCCCGCGCCCCGTCGTACCGGGTGGCAAGGGCGAGCCGGCGTTCGGGGGCCTCGCGCAGGGCGTGGTGGGCGTTGGTGAGCAGGTTCACCACCACCTGCTGGAGCTGGTGCTGGTCGGCCCAGAGCGGGGGCAGGTCGGCTGCCAGGTCGAGCGTCGTGGTCACGCCGTCGGCGCCGAGCGGGTAGGCCACGAGCTCGACGGCCTCGGTCACGATCTGGTTGAGCGACACCCGCCTGCGCTCGGGCTGGTCCTTGCGCGCCAGGGCCAGGAAGTTCCGGACGATCCGACCGCACCGCTCCGCCGCCGCCGTGATCTGCTGGGCGGAGTCGGCGAGGGGGCCGCCGGCGAGCTTCGCCGACAGGAGCCCGGCGAAGCCGACGATCACGGTGAGCGGGTTGTTCAGCTCGTGGGCGACGCCGGCGAGGAGCTGGCCCATGGTGGCGAGCTTCTCGCTCTGCCGGAGCGCGTCCTCGGCCTGCCGGCGCTCGGCCGCCAGGCGGCCGCGCTCCACGCTCACGGAGACGTGGTCGGCGAGGGCGGTCAGGAGCGACACCTCGTCGGCTCCGAACCGCCGCGGGCGGGCGCCGAACGCGTACAGGACGCCGATGGCCCGCCCGGCCGCCCGCACGGGCACGCCCAGGAAGGCGTGGAGGCCCGCCGCCTTCGCCGCCTGTCGGTGAACGGGATCGAGGCGGGGCTCCTCCAGGACGTCCTCCACCATGAGCGGCTCGTTCCGCTCCACCACCAGGCCGGTGAGGCTCTCGCCCACCGCCAGCCGGGGCCGCACGCCCTCGACCGCCTCGGTGCGGGCTTTGAGGACCAGCTCCCGGCCCTCCAGGAGGCGCAGGGCCGCCAGCTCCATGCCGAGCACGCGGGCGGCCTCGTTCACGATCATGGCCAGGGTCTCGTCCGGCTCGCCCACGGTCGCCAGGCGGCGGGAGACCTGGTAGAGGACGGTGATGCGCCGCCGCTCCCGGTCGGCCGCCTCGTACAGGCGCGCGTTTTCCAGGGAGATCGCCGCCTGGTTGGCGAGCACGGAGAGCACCTCGAGGTCCTGCGCGCCGAAGATCTCTCCCGAGAGCTTCTCGCCGAGGAGCAGGATGCCCTTCACCCCGCGCTCGATCCGGAGCGGGACGACCACCGAGGCGTTGAGGGCCTCCAGCTCGCCGGCGGCCGGCTCGAAGTAGCGGACCAGGCGCCGGTTGACCAGCGCCTCCTCCTTGACCAGGATGCGCTGATTCCTGGCGAGCCACTGCGCCAGCCGGCTGGTGGCCGGCACGGCCAGGATGCCGCAGGTCTCGCCGCTGGTGGACTCCTCGCGACGGACCACGAAGGCGTCCGAGGCCTCGTCGCGGAGGAGCAGCGCGCAGTGGGTGAGGGGGATGCCGCGCACGAGGCCCACCACCAGGGTGTCGACCAGGCGGTCCAGCTCGAGGATCGTCGCCATCCGCTTGCTCAGCTCGAGGAGCGTCTCGTGGCAGCCCCGGGGCCGGCTGAACATCAGGTGCTCGATCCAGTCCTCCACGGGCCGCCCCAGCGGGGTGAGGAGCAGGGTGAAGACGAACCCGAGGGGAGCGATCACCCAGAGGGCGGCGATCTCTTCCAGCGCGAGGGCGCGGCGCAGGGCCCAGGTCAGGCCCACCAGGCCCGAGGTCACCGCCGTCCCCACCGCCCCGTAGACCACCACCTTCTTGACCAGGACACTGACGTCGAACATGCGGTAGCGCACGATGGCGATGCCGAGGGCCACGGCGCACGCCATGTTGGCCGGGATGCCCATGGGGTACAGGCGCTCGATGCCGGGCAGGACTCCGGCCAGCATGAAGCGCAGGATATCGGTGAAGCCTCCCAGGATCGTCACCGAGGTGCCCAGCAGGACCAGGAGGATCCGGTTGCGGCGGAAGCCGGAGTCCGCCCGCCGGTAGGCGCCGACCAGGTGGACCAGGCCGGCGACGAAGAGGACGTAGAAGTACACGAAGAACGCGTGGTAGAGGGGGCCCGCCACCGGGGCCCATCCCCAGTCCGTCCAGCGCACGCCGGACATGAACAGGGCCGTGCCCGTGAGGTGGGCGGCGAGGAAGACGGCGGCGATGCCGTAGGCGCCGCCCAGCCAGGCACGCCGGAGGCTGGTCGAGTCGAGGAAGATGAGCACGAAGTGGTAGTAGAGGGCCGGCAGCACGATGACGCCGACGTGGATGACCACCTCCCAGCGCCAGGCGGCCGCGACGTCGGCGGCGCCACGGAGCATGAAGACCCCGAAGTTCCAGAGCGCCATCGCCGAGCCGAAGTAGGCGAAGACCCGGTTGAGGCGGCTGCCGGGGTTCCGGAGGACGCAGAGGACGACCAGGGAGACGTTCAGGACCAGGGCGGCCAGGGGCAGCAGGACGTGGAGGGTCACCGGACGTGCCTCCGGCCCGCCGAACTGCCCTCGACCGTCCAGCCCGCTGTCATGGACCCCCCCGAGCGGCCGCCCCGCGCACGCTTTCGGGGGTTATCGACAGGAAAGGGGTGGAACTGGAGCACCGCCCCAGGAGGGCGGCGCCGACGGGCCGGCTAGGTGACCGGCACCTCGCGGCGGACGACGGCCCAGCCGAGGGTCCGGAGGTAGTCCTCGGCCTCGGCGTGCGACCGGCGCTCCCCCTGCCTCCGCTCCACGGACGGTGGCGTGCAGCCCCGGCGGCGCTCGCCGACACGCCGGTCGAGCACGATCTCCACCGACGGCTCGCCCGCGAACTCCCGCCGGAGGGTCTCGTAGAGGTGGGGTTCCCCCCGGGCCACGATGAAGAGGAGCATGGTGGCCCGCATGGTGGACGCGTCCCCCGCCCGTGTCAAGGCCGCGAGGTGTTGCGCGCCCCCGCGGGGCCGCTTACAGTGCCTGCCGCGGAGCAGCCATGACGGACCTCGAGATCCTGGACCGGATCCAGAAGCGAGTGCTGTGGCTGGCCACCTGGATGGTGCACCACGCCAACGTGGCGCGCCCGAACCCCGACGGGATCAAGGTCGGAGGCCACCAGGCCTCCTCGGCGTCGGTGGTGAGCCTGCTGACCGCGCTCTACTTCAAGGCCCTGCGGCCCGGCGACGTGGTGGCGGTGAAGCCCCACGCTGCCCCGGCCTTCTACGCCATCCAGTACCTCCGGGGCAGGCTGGATCAGACCGCGCTCCGGGACTTCCGGAGCTTCGGGGGGCTCCAGGCCTATCCGAGCCGGCGCGGGAACCCGGAGATCGTGGACCTGTCCACGGGCTCCATGGGGCTCGGACCGGTGCAGGCGACCTTCGGTGCCCTGGCGACGCGCTTCCTCGCCGACCACGGCGGCGCGTCCGTGCCCGAGCGCTTCATCGTCGTGGTGGGTGACGCGGAGCTGGACGAGGGCAACGTCTGGGAGGCGCTGGCCGAGGAGGCGGTGAGCCGCCTGGGCAACCTCCTCTGGATCGTCGACGTCAACCGGCAGAGCCTGGACCGCGTCGTGCCGGACGCCCGGCGGCGGCAGCTGCCGGCGCTCTTCGAGGCGGCCGGCTGGCACGTCATCGAGCTCCGATGGGGGAGCCGCCTGGGCGATCTCCTCGCCAGGCCCGGCGGCGAGCGGCTGGAGGCGCGCCTGGAGGCGATGCCTCACGCGCAGCTCCTGAGTCTCCTGCGCCAGCCGCCCTCCGCGGCGCGCAAGGCCCTGGCGGTCGGCCCGGACGGCGCCACGGACGACGCGGTCGAGCGGCTCCTGGCGCCGATCCCCGACGAGACCCTCGGCGAGCTGCTGGCGGACCTCGGCGGGCACGACCTGGGGGCGATCCTCCGGGCCCTGGCCGACGCCGGGCGCGTGCGCGACCGCCCGGTGGTGATCCTGGCCCGGACGGTCAAGGGCTGGGGCCTGCCGCTCGCCGCCGATCCCATGAACCACACCGCGCTGCTCACGCCGGCCCAGATCGACGAGCTGCGGCGGAGGCTGGGCATCGCCGAGGGTGAGGAGTGGGCGGGCTTCGCCGCCGGCAGCCCCGAGGCCGCGCTGATCCGGGGGCTGCCGCCGCTCTTCACGCCTCCGCCCCGAGGCGAGGCGCCGGAGGTGCCCGAGCGGCTCGACGAGGACTACCCCGACAGGACGTCCACCCAGGAGGCCTTCGGGCGCGTGCTGGGTGCGCTCGCCCGGCTGCCGGTGGCCGGCAGCATCGTCACGGCGTCGCCCGACGTCGCGGTGACCACCCACCTGGCGGGCTGGATCAACCGGCAAGGGGTCTACTTTCCCGAGGCGCGGCCCAGCTTCTTTGCCGGCGTGCCCCAGGCCGTGCAGTGGAGGGAATCGCCGCGCGGCCGGCACATCGAGCTGGGCATCGCCGAGCACGACCTCTTCCTCCTGCTCGGCGCCCTGGGGCTCACCGCGGAGCTGTCCGGCCGCACCCTGCTGCCCCTCGGGGTGCTCTACGACCCGTTCGTTCCCCGGGGTCTCGACGCGCTGGCGCACGCGCTCTACTCCGGCGCGAGGTTCGTGGTGGTGGGGACGCCCTCCGGAGTGAGCCTCGCGCCGGAGGGGGGTGCCCACCAGTCCGTGATCACGCCGCCCCTCGGTGTCGCGCTGCCAGACCTGGCCTACTTCGAGCCCGCGTTCGCCCGCGAGGTGGAGTGGATCCTGCTGGACGCGCTGCGAGGGATCGCCGAACGGACGGGGGAGAGCCTCTACCTCAGGCTGTCCACCCGGCCCGTCGACCAGCGCCTGGCGCCGCCGCCCGGAGCCGGCCAGCGCGATCGGGTGCTGGCCGGCGGCTACCGCCTGCTGGACACCCGCCAGCTTGAGGGGTGGGACCCCGAGGAGAACGTGGTCCACATCTTCGCGGCCGGGGTCGTGGTGCAGGAGGCGGTGGAGGCGAGCGGGATCCTGCGCGCGGAGGGCATCCTGGCGGACGTCTTCGTGGTGACCAGCCCCGACCGGCTCTACCGGGGACTCCGCCGGCCGCGCCCCTACCTCGAGCGGCTCGTGTCGGCGGAGGAGGAGGGGGTACCCGTCGTGTCGGTGCTGGATGGCCACTCCCACACCCTGTCCTTCCTCGGCTCGGCCCTGGGGGTGCCCCAGATCCCCCTGGGGGTGGACCAGTTCGGCCAGTCGGGAGCCCGGCCCGACCTCTACCGGCACTACGGCATCGACGCCACGGCCATCGCGTCCGCCGCCCGCCTGCTGCTGGGCCGGGGCGGCCGGTCCGGATACGCGGACCGGAAATAGGGCATCGGGGGGCCGGAGGATGCTAGCCTGAGCTTCCGTGCGAGCGCGCGCACGACCGGACGCTCGCCCTGAACGCGGAGATCCAGCGCGCCGCCCGGCTGCGGGTCCTGGGCGAGGTCGTGGCCGGCGTCGCCCACGAGCTGGGCAACGTGCTGACCGTCGCGGTGGGCCACATCTCCCTCGCGCGGGCCCGGATGGCGGGGCTCGTGCCCGAGGCCGAGGCCCACCTGGAGCAGGTGGAGCAGAGCTTCGAGGCCGCGATCCGCATCGCGCGCAACACCCTCGAGACGGCGCGCCAGCCCGCCGGGGGCCGGACGTCGGTGTCGGTCGAGGACATCGCCCGGCGAACCCTCGAGCTCAAGGGCTACGACCTGCGCCGGGACGGCATCGGGGTGCGGCTGGACTTCCCGCCAGGGCTGCCCCCGGTCCGGGCCGCGCCCCACCAGATCCAGCAGGTGCTGCTGAACCTCCTCACGAACGCGCAGGAGGCGCTGCGGTCGGTGCCGCAGCCCCGGACCATCGAGATCGCAGGTCGCGCCTGCGACGAGCACGTGGTCGTCGAGGTCCTTCGGGACGCCGGCGCGCGGGACGGCGGGCGCGCCTGACGGGCGCCGTTCTCTGATATCATCTGGCAGCCTTCGGAAAGGAGAGGTCTTATGCGGCGACTGACAGTGCTGGCGTGTCTGGTGGCGATCGCCGTCGTCATCGCCTCGGCGGGCTTCGCGGCCTACCCCGACCGGCCGGTCAAGCTGATCGTGCCGTGGGCGGCCGGCGGCGACACCGATTCCATCTTCCGTCCGTTCGCACCCCAGCTGCAGAAGCACCTGGGCGCCACGGTCGTCATCGCCAACGTGACCGGGGCCTCCGGCACGACAGGCGCCCGGGAGGCGAAGAACGCCCCGCCCGACGGGTACACCATCTACGCGGTCCACGACTACATCCACTCCACCTACTACACCGGTGTCGCGGACGTCGCCTACGCGGACTTCGAGCCGATCTGCTCCGTCTCCTCGACCCCGTCCATCCTCACCGCCAGCCCCAAGACCAAGTGGTCCTCGTTCCAGGAGCTGGTGGCGGACGCCAAGGCGCGGCCGGGGCAGATCACCGTGGGCGCCACCCTCGGCTCGACCAGCCACTTCTTCCCCGCGCTCATCGAGAAGGCCGCGGGCATCAAGTTCAAGTACGTGTCCTACGAGGGGCTGGCCCCGCGCATGAACGCCATCCTGGGCGGCCACATCGACCTCACCGACTCGAACCTCACGCAGAAGGCGAAGGTCGACGCCGGCCAGCTCAAGTTCCTGGCGGCGGGGACGGAGAAGCGGCTGGCCGAGGCGCCCAACGTCCCCACGCTGAAGGAGCTGGGGGTGAACGTGGTGTACGCGGTGACCCGCGGCCTCATGGCGCCCAAGGGGACGCCGGCGGACGCGCTCGCCAAGCTGGAGGACGCCTGCCGCAAGGCCGCCGCGGAGCCGAAGTTCGCCGAGGACATGGCCAAGCAGGGGACGTTCGTGCGCTTCATGGACCGCAAGGCGTACACGGAATTCCTGAAGCAGAACGACCAGCTGAACAAGGACCTCGCGCGGGATCTGGGCCTGCTCAAGCGGTCCTGAGCGAGGCGTGGCGGTGATCGGTCGGGACGGGGTCGCCGGGCTCGCCTGCCTCGCGGCGGCCCTCACGCTCCTGGCCGCCTCGCGCGGCCTGCCCCAGCCGGCGCTCGTCCCGATCGGTCCCGCCTTCTACCCCCGCATCCTCTTCGGCGCCCTGGCGGCCCTGAGCCTCGGGCTGGTGGTCGCCGACCTGCTGCGCCGCGAGCGCCCCGCCCCGCCGCCGGCCCACTACCGTCTCGTGGTGCTGACGTTCGCGATCTTCGCGGCCTACGTCGCCCTGCTGCCCGTCCTCGGGTTCCGGCTGGCGACGTTCCTCTTCGTGGCCGGCCTCCAGGCCGTGCTGGAGCCGCCCCGCGGCCGGCGCTGGTGGCTGGTCCTGGGCGTGGCGCTCGCCGCCACGGCGATCGCCTACCTGGTGTTCGAGCGGTACCTTTCCGTCCTGCTGCCCCGGGGCCGGCTCACGGGGTTCTGAGGTGTTCGGGGCGCTCTGGGGCAGCCTCGGGGAGGTCCTGCAGCTGCAGTACCTGTTCCCGCTGGCCGTCGGAACGCTGGCGGGGCTGGTGGGCGGGGCGCTTCCGGGCGTGACCATCACGATGACCATCATCATCGTGCTGCCCTTCACGTTCGGCATGGACCCCCTGGCGGGCCTCGCGGCCATGGTGGGCGTGTACGTCGGGGGCGAGTCGGGCGGCCTGGTGACCGCGAGTCTTCTGGGCATCCCCGGCACGCCCTCGGCGGTGGCCACCACGTTCGACGGCTTCCCCATGGCCCGCCGGGGGGAGCCGGGGCGCGCGGTGTGGCTCGGGACCTGGGCGTCGTTCATCGGCGGGGTCCTGGGGGCGGTCTTCCTGGTGGCCGCCACCGTGCCCCTGGCCCGGTTCGCGCTCCAGTTCGGGCCGTGGGAGTACTTCTCGCTCTTCGTCTTCGCGCTGTCCATGGTGGCCGGCCTCACCGAGCAGTCGCTCCTCAAGGGCTTCCTGTCCGGGGCCATCGGCCTGGTCATCACCGTCATCGGCACGGACCCGATCATGGCGGTGCCCCGCTTCACCTTCGGCACCGAGTTCCTGCAGTCGGGCTTCCAGTTCCTCCCGGTCCTCATCGGGATCTTCGCCTTCGCCCAGATCATGAGCGACCTGGAGAAGATGAGCGCCGGCGAGCGAGCGGCTCGCGTGGAGACGCCGAGCCTGGCGGTCTCGCACCCGGCGGTGATCTGGGAGATCGTGAGCCGCCCGTTCCTGCTGGTCTGGTCGACGCTCATCGGACTGCTGATCGGCGTGCTCCCGGCCATCGGCGGCAGCGCGGCCAACGTGATGGCCTACGACCAGGCGAAGAAGTTCTCGCGCCACCCGGAGCGGTTCGGCACCGGGATCCCCGAGGGCATCATCGCCTCGGAGGCCTCGAACAACGCCAACGTGGCCGGGTCCCTGGTGACCATCATGGCCTTCGGCATCCCGGGCGACGCGGTGACCGCGGTCATGCTGGGCGCCATGATCATCCACGGCATCCAGCCGGGGCCCCTCTTCATGACCCAGCAGCCGCGGGTGGCCTACGGCATCTTCGCCGCCTACCTCCTGGCCCACCCGGTGATGATGGTGCTGCAGTGGCTGCTGTCGCGCGTCTACCTCAGGATCGTGCGGGTCCCCAAGTCCATCCTGGTCCCCAACATCCTGGTGCTGTGCGTGATCGGCGCCTACGCGCTCAACAACGTCATGGAGAACGTGTACGCCCTGCTCCTCTTCGGCGTGCTGGGCTACCTGCTGGTCAAGTTCGGCTTCCCGCTGGCGCCGCTCATCCTGGGCGTCATCCTGGGTGACCAGATCGAGGTGAACCTGGTGCGCTCGCTCATGACGGACGCCGACCCCTGGCTGTTCCTGACCCGGCCCATCTCGGGTTCCATGCTGGCGCTGTCGGCGCTGTCGGTCGTGCTGGCCCTCTGGCAGCACCGGCGGCAGTACCGGCGGGGCGCTCCGGTGGAGGCCCCGGACGCCGACTTCTGAGCGGATGGGGGGCTCGTGGCGCCCCCCGCCTGTTCGAGCCGAGGGGCGACGGCCCCCGCTCGCACTCCCCGGCCCGACGCCCGGGGCGCCCCGGCGGTATAATCCAGCCCACCATGGCTTCCCTTGCTGCCCCCCGCAAGGACGCGCTGCGGCGCGAGCTGGAGGGGCTCCTCGGCCCCGGCGCGGTGCTGAGCCACCCCGACGAGTTGCTCGTCTACGAGTCCGACGGGCTCACCCTCTTCCGCGCGCTCGCCGACTTCGTCGTCTTCCCCACGTCCACGCAGCAGGTCGCGGCCGTGGTGAAGCTGGCCAACCACGAGGGCCTGCCCTTCGTCGCGCGGGGAGCTGGCACCGGGCTGTCGGGCGGATGCCTGCCGGCCGAGGGCGGCATCGTCATCTCGCTCATGCGGATGAACCGGGTCCTCGAGGTGGACTACGACAACCAGATCGCGGTGGTCGAGCCCGGGCTCGTCAACCTGCACCTGAGCCGGGCGGTCGGGCCGCGCGGGTACTACTACGCGCCCGATCCGTCCAGCCAGCAGGCCTGCACCCTCGGCGGCAACATCGCCGAGAACTCCGGCGGCCCGCACACGCTCAAGTACGGGGTGACGACCAACCACGTCCTCGGGCTCGAGGTGGTGATGCCCGACGGCGAGATCGCCTGGCTCGGCGGCCGCACCCGGGAGCCGCTCGGCTACGACCTGGTGGGTGTCTTCGTCGGGTCGGAGGGCACGTTCGGCATCGCCACGCGGATCGTGGTCCGGATCCTCAAGAAGCCCCAGGCCGTGAAGACCGTGCTGGCGGTCTTCGACGAGGTCGACCAGGCCTCGGCGGCCGTGTCGGCGATCATCGGGCGGGGCCTGGTGCCGGCGGCGATGGAGATGATCGACCAGCTCACCATCCAGGCGGTGGAGGACGCCTTCGGGTGCGGCTATCCGCGCGACGCCGCCGCGGCCCTGCTGGTGGAGCTGGACGGGCTGGCGGTGGGGCTGGACGCGCAGGCCAGTCGCATCGTGGAGGCGTGCCGCGACTGCGGCGCCCGCGAGGTGCGGACGGCGCGCGACGAGGCGGAGCGCCAGCTCCTCTGGAAGGGGCGCAAGTCCGCGTTCGGCGCCTACGGGCGCGTCTCCCCGGCCTACATGGTCATGGACGGCGTCATCCCTCGCACGCGGCTGCCGTACGTGCTCCGGCGTGTCAACGAGATCGTGGCGGCCCACGGCCTCCGGGTGGGCAACGTCTTCCACGCCGGCGACGGCAACCTCCACCCGAACATCCTCTACGACCCCCGCCGGCCGGGCGAGGAGGCGCGGGTGATGACGGCGGGCGCCGAGATCATGAGGCTCTGCGCCGAGGTGGGCGGGTCGATCTCGGGCGAGCACGGGATCGGTCTGGAGAAGGCCGACTTCATGCCGCTGGTCTTCTCGGCGGCCGACCTGGACTTCATGCAGAAGCTCAAGAGCGCCTTCAACCCCACGGGGCGGTGCAACCCCGGCAAGGTGTTCCCTACCCGCAAGTCCTGCGGAGAGACCGGCCCCGTGGCCTGGCGCCCGCACCCGCTCGAGGAGAAGGGGCTGGCCCAGCGCTTCTAGCGGCCAGCGTCCGGGGAGGCAGCGCTGCTCGACAAGCTCCGCGGGATCGTCGGCCCCCAGCACGTGCTCACGGGCGCGGACCTGGGCCCGTACGTCGTCGAGGGCCGGACGCCCGAGGCCGTCGTCTTCCCCGGCTCCGTCGAGGAGGTGCGCGCCGCCGTCGAGGCGGCGGCCGGCGCCGGAGCCAGCGTCATCCCCTGGGGCGGCGGCACCGCGGCCGGCGTGGGC
>JBBIOF010000032.1:0-11727 GCA_037443505.1 Candidatus Rokuibacteriota bacterium | reverse complement strand
AGCCGCTCCTCCGCCGCGGTCGGCCGGCGCACCCGGTCGTAGAAGCCCCGCACCACCACCCGGCCCCGGCGGTCCCACAGGGAGGCCACCGCCTGGGCCAGGCGCACCGCCGGCGCCGGCGCCACGCCGCCGTAGTTGCCCGAGTGCAGGTCCCGCCGGGCGCCGGCCAGCTCGAGCTCCAGGTAGAGCAGCCCGCGGCAGCCGAAGAACACCATGGGCCCGCCGGGGTGCATGGGGCCGTCGGAGGAGTAGGCGACGTCCGCGGCCAGCCGCGCCCGGTGGGCGGCCACGAAGTCGGGCAGGTGGAGGCTCGAGATCTCCTCCTCGCCCTCGATCACGACCGTGAGGTTCACCGGCAGGCGGCCGCGCGTGCGGAGCACCGCCTCGACGGCCTTGAGGTGGGCGAACATCTGGCCCTTGTTGTCGCCCGCGCCCCTGGCGTAGATGCGGCCGTCGCGGATGGAGGGCTCGAAGGGCGGCGTCCGCCAGGCCTCCAGGGGCTCCGGCGGCTGGACGTCGTAGTGCCCGTAGACCAGCACGGTGCGGCGGGCCTCGGGCGACCGCCACTCGCCCACCACCACCGGGTGGCCGCCCGTGGGCACCAGCTCCGCCCGCAGGCCGGCGTCGGTCATCAGCTCGCGGACCAGCTCCGCGCACTCCTCCACGCCCACGCCCTGCGCCGAGATGGACGGCTGCCGCAGGAGCCGGCACAGCTCGGCGACGAAGCGGTCGCGGTGCGCCTCGATGTAGGCGAAGACGTCGTCCACGGCCGGCGTCAGCGGCCGCGGCCCGCGCCGCTGAACACGGAGCGGAAGCCGAAGTAGGCGACGGAGTCCTTCATGTTGGACACGAACCGGCGGAAGCGCGTCATGCCGGGGTCGGTGACGTACTCCAGGGTGAGGCTCACCCGCTCCTCGCCCTCCCCGAGGGGCGTCACCGCGTGCCACAGCGTGTTGCCGTTGAACACCACCAGCGTCCCCGGGGTCGTGGCCAGCCTGAGCTCCAGGGGCTCGCGGTGTGGGAGGCGCCGGTAGGGCTGGCACACCAGCCGGCTGGAGGAGCGCTCGATGAGGCCCACCAGCACGGTGAAGCGCTCCCCGCGGTAGTACGACGTGTCGAAGTGGAAGCCGATGTGGTCCCCCGGCTCCGTGTAGAAGTAGAGCGCGAAGGCGTGGGGGTCGCCCGCGGGGCAGAGCTGGAGCCGCCGGCCCGTGACGGCCTCCAGGAAGCCGCGGAGCGCCGGCGAGCGGTACAGGGCCGCGATCGCGGGCGCCCGTTCGGCCAGGGTGAAGGCGCTCACGCTGCCGCCCTTCTTGTGCCGGGGGATGTAGTTCCGGTGGATCGCCGGGCGCACCTCCTCGACCTCGGTCAGGAACCGGTCGATCAGCGCGGGCGGCAGGCACCCCTCGACGTGGACGAACTCGTTCCGGTCCAGGTACGTTTCGCGCAGGGCCTGCGCGTCCTGCGCGCGCAGGGCGGCCTCGACGAGCGCCTCGACGTCATCCCGCGGGCCGGGCATCACCGCAGCATGATACACCGGTTGTGCTAGACTGAACCCACGACGCGTCCCGCTCGTCGCGCCGGGCTGTCGTCCCGGAGCACTGAACGCAGCTCGATCGGCCAAGGAGGGCAGCCGTGGCGTCCGTTCGCGTGGCCATCATCGGTGTCGGCAACTGCGCGTCCGCGCTGGTGCAGGGCGTGACCTACTACCGGAACGCGCCCGACCGGGGCTTCGTCCCGGGGCTCATGCACCCGCGGCTGGGCGGCTACCACGTGGGCGACATCGAGTTCTCGGCCGCCTTCGACATCGACGAGCGCAAGGTGGGCCTGGACCTGGCCGAGGCCATCTACCAGAAGCCCAACAACACCGTGCGCTTCGCCGACGTGCCGCCCACCGGCGTGCCCGTGCACCGGGGGATGACCCACGACGGCCTCGGCACCTACCTGGCGCAGGTCATCAGGAAGGCGCCGGGCTCCACCGCCGACATCGCCGGCATCCTCCGCGAGTCCGGCACCCACGTGGTGGTCAACTTCCTGCCCGTGGGCAGCGAGATGGCCACCAAGTGGTACGTGGAGCAGGTGCTGGACGCCGGCTGCGCCTTCGTCAACTGCATCCCGGTCTTCATCGCCAGGGAGGCCTACTGGCGCCGCCGGTTCGAGGAGCGCGGCCTGCCGGTGGTGGGCGACGACGTCAAGTCCCAGGTGGGAGCCACCATCGTCCACCGCTCGCTGGCCCGCCTGTTCATGGACCGCGGGGTCCGCCTGGAGCGGACGAGCCAGCTCAACTTCGGCGGCAACACCGACTTCTACAACATGCTGGAGCGGGAGCGCCTGGCCTCCAAGAAGGTCTCCAAGACCGACGCGGTCCGCTCCCAGCTGGCCCACGACCTGCCCGCCGACAGCGTGCACATCGGCCCCAGCGACTACGTGCCCTGGCTGGAGGACCGCAAGTGGGCCCACATCCGCCTGGAGGGCCGGGGCTTCGGCGACCAGCCCATCAACGTGGAGCTCAAGCTCGAGGTCTGGGACTCGCCCAACTCCGCCGGTGTGGTGATCGACGCCATCCGCTGCTGTAAGATCGCCCTCGATCGGGGGTTGAAGGGCGCCCTGGCGGCGCCCTCGGCGTACCTGATGAAATCACCGCCCGAGCAGTGGGCCGACGACGTGGCCCGCCAGCGCCTGGAGCGGTTCATCAGCGGCGAAGAGTAGTTGGCAGTCGTTTCACGCACCGGTCGCGTCCTGCGCCGGGTGGTGGGGGCCGCCTGCGCGGTCCCCGTGCTCACGGTGGGGCTCGCCCTGGTGCTGGCCGCCGCCGCCGTCTGGTACGCGCTCACCACCCTCACCTTCGCCACCTCCACCCGGGCACTCCTGCCCGAGGGCCTGCGGTACGTCGAGCGCTACGTCGAGTACGACCGCGAGTTCGGCGAGCTGGACGACCTGATCGTGGTGGTGGAGGCGCCCACCCTGGCCGAGGCCAAGGTCTACGCGGGCCGCCTGGTCCGGGAGCTGCGTGCCCGCCAGGTGCCTCTCGCCCGCGTCGCCTACCGCATCGACCCCCGACAGTTCGAAGGCCGCGCGCTCCTCTACCTGTCCCGGGAGAAGCTGGCCGAGATCCGGGACCGGGTCTTCGACTACCAGGAGTTCATGGAGGCGTTCGCGGCGCGGCCCACGCTGGACCAGCTCGTGGCCGGCCTCGCCACGCAGATCGCCAACGCCTTCGTCACCGGCTTCTTCGACCTGGGGCTCGAGGCCCCCACCGCGGAGGGGGACCTGGGCTTCATCGAGGACCTGGTGGGGCAGGTGGCCACCCGGCTCGAGCGCCCGGTGCCGTACCGGTCGCCCTGGGGCCCCCTCTTCCACGTGGAGGGTGGCGAGGAGACCAGCGCCGGCTACTTCCTCTCCGACGACCAGCGGCTGCTCTTCGTGCTGGCCGAGCCGCGCAGCGAGTCCGGCAGCTTCACCGGCGACCGCCGCGCGGTGGAGGCCACCCGGGCGGTGGTGGCGTCCCTCCGGGACGAGTTCCCGCGGGTCGAGGTGGGGGTCACCGGCAAGCCCGCCCTGTCCTCGGACGAGATGACCGCCGCCTTCGAGGACAGCGAGAAGGCCACCATCCTGGCCTTCGCACTGACCCTGGCGCTGCTCCTGGCGGCCTTCCTCCGGGTGGGCAAGCCGGTGGTGATGCTGCTCGTCCTGGCCCTCACGCTCTGCTGGGCCATCGGCGTCGCCACCCTCTTCGTGGGCCACCTCTCGCTGTTCTCGGTGATGTTCATCTCCATCGTCATCGGGATCGGCATCGACTACGGCATCTACTTCCTCTTCCGGTACGAGGAGGAGCTCTACCTCGGGCGGAGCCTCCGGGAGGCGCTGGAGGTGGCCGCGGCGCGCAGCGGGCCGGGCATGCTCCTGGGGGCCACCACCGCGGCCGGCACGTTCTACGTGCTGATGCTCACCGACTTCCGCGGGCTCCAGGAGCTGGGCTTCATCGCGGGCAGCGCCATCCTGCTCTCGTGGGCGGGCATGATGACCGTCTTCCCGGCGGCCCTGGCGCTCCTCGACCGGCGCCGGGCGCGCCGCCCGCTCGCCGAGGTGCCGCGGGCCCTGGCGCTGGAGCGCATCCGGGTGCCGCTCATGGACTGGCTCGTCGGGCACCCGAAGACCGTCCTCACCCTGGCCGGCCTGCTGAGCCTCGTCTCGCTGGCCGGGCTGCCTCGCGTCCGGTTCGACTACAACCTCCTGAACCTGCAGGCGGAGGGCACCGAGTCGGTGGTGTGGGAGAAGCGCATCCTGGCCACGGCGGGGCGCTCGGGCTTCGCGGCCCTGGCCAGCGCCGGCTCCCTGGACGAGCTGCGCCGGAAGGACCGCGCCTTCCGGCGCCTGGAGACGGTCTCCGAGGTCGACTCCGCCCTGCTCCTGCTGCCCGAGGACCAGGCCGAGAAGCGGAAGATCATCGCCGACTTCGCGCCCCTGGTGGCGCCCATCCGCGTGAGCCGTCCCCTCCCCGTGGACCCCGAGCGCCTCATCGCCGCCTTCGAGACGCTGAAGCGGCGGATCGACATCGCCGCCAACGAGGCGCCGGCCGGCCAGGCGCGGACCCGGCTCGCGAAGCTCGTCGTCGACCTGGACGCGCTGATCCGGAAGCTCCGGCAGAGCGACCGGGAGTTCACGGAGGCCGCGCTGGCCCACTTCCAGCAGCAGCTCTACCGGGACTTCGTGCGGAGCTTCCAGCGGCTGCAGGCCAACCTCTCGCCGCGCCAGATGGGGCTCGACGACCTCCCCGCGGACCTCCGCCGCAAGTTCGTGAGCGACCGCGGGCTGTTCCTGCTGCAGATCCACCCGGCCGTGGACATCTGGGACCGGGATGGCGCCCGGCGCTTCGTCGAGGAGCTCCGGAGCGTGGACCCCGACGTCACCGGCACGCCGGTGATCACCTACGAGGCCATCCGGCTCATGGAGCGGGCCTACCAGCAGGGCACCCTCTACGCCATCGCGCTGGTCGCGCTCATCACCGGCCTCACGCTGCGGCGCTGGCGCGAGACGCTGCTGGCGCTGCTGCCGCTGGGGCTCGGCCTCCTCTGGACCGCCGGCTTCATGTCCTTCTTCGGGCTCAAGTTCACCCTGGGCAACGTCTTCGGCCTGCCCCTCATCCTGGGCGCGGCCGCCGAGTTCGGCTCGAACGTCGTGCTGCGCTTCCTGGAGGGCCAGGCCCACGGCGGCCCGCTGGTGGCGCGCAGCACCGTCATGGCCGTCCTGGTCAACGGGCTCACGACCATCGTGGGGTTCGGCAGCCTCATGATCGCGCGCCACCAGGGCGTGTTCGGCCTCGGCCTGCTGCTCACGCTGGGCATGGTGGCCAGCCTGGTCGCCGCCCTGATCGTCCTGCCCGTGCTCCTGAGGCTCGTGCAGCAGATGCGGGCCGACCGCCGCGCCCGCCGCGCGGCCCCGCCCGCCCAGCCCGTCGAGACGCGCTGAGCGGCGAGGCTCTCGCCTCGAGGCGGCGCCTCCGCAGGGATCGGGACGTCGGCCGGATCCGGACGGCCTTCCCGCAGCCATCCCGGGTGCACGTCCCCGCCCCCGGAAACGGGAGCCCGCCGGCCGGGCGTTACTCCGGCGGCTATCGGGGGCGGCGGCTCGGAGACCCATCAATCCCCGACTTGAGGCGCTGGCCGCGCCGCGTCCCGCTTCACCCACCCTTCCTGGCGGAAGGGCACGGCGGGCCCTCCCATTGTACGGCGGGTGGGTCCGCGGCGGGTGGGACCTGCCCGCTCGGAGCCCGTGAACGGATCGTGTGAGCGAGGGCCACGGCTCGGCCGGGGCGCCCCCGAGCGTCGGGGGGCGCCCGGAGCCCCCATCGACTCACACCCGCTCGATCTCGACCATGTTGGAGTGGAGGGCCGGTCCCCCGCCCATGTCGGTGAGCCGGTCGCTGGTGAGCACGTTCACCCCGCGCCCGCCCGGGTGGAACCGGTGCCACCAGATGCCCTCGATCACGGCGACGCCGGGACGCGTGGCGTCGGTGACGCGGGCGGTGAAGCGCGCCTCGCCCCGGGGGCTCGCCACCCGGACCTCGTCGCCGTCCGCGATGCCGCGGGCGGCGGCGTCCTCCGGGGCGATCAGGACGGTGGGCGCGCCCTGCCGGCGCCGGAGCCGCTCCGACTGGGAGAACGACGAGTTCAGGAAGAACCGGTTCGGCGGGACGATGCACTGCAGCGGGTAGCGCCGGGCGAGCTCCGCGTCGTCGGGGCCCTCGACCAGCGGCGTCCAGGTGGGGAGCGGCGGCAGTCCCTCGGCGGCGAGCCGTTCCGAGTAGAACTCGACCTTGCCGGACGGCGTGGGCGCCCCGTCCGCGAAGGGCCGGTACGGCCGTGGCAGCTCGAGGCGCACCGAGCCCTCCGCGGCGAGCCGCTCGTAGCCGATGCCGCGGACCGAGGCGTCGCCCCTCGCCAGCATCTCGCGGATCAGGTCGGCCGGGGTCCGGGCGTAGTGGTCCACCGCCACGCCGAGCGCGCGCGCCAGGAGCCCGAACACCTCCCAGTTCGACCTCGCCTCCCCGGGCGGCTCCAGCACCGGCCGCGCGAGCTGGAGGTGGAAGTGGCCGTAGGAGCGGTAGAGGTCCTCGTGCTCCAGCGACGTGGTGGCCGGCAGGACCAGGTCGGCCAGGTTCGCGGTGTCGGTGAGCACCTGCTCGTGGACCACGGTGAAGAGGTCCTCGCGGGCGAGGCCCCGGAGCACCAGCGCCTGGTTCGGGCAGACCGCGGCCGGGTTCGAGTTGTAGACGTAGAGCGCGCGGACCGGCGGCCGGAGGTCGGGGTCGGTGAGGACGCGGCCCAGCCGGACCATGTTGATCGTCCGGGGCGCGGGGCGGGGCAGCAGGTCGGGGCGCTCGACCACGTCCGTGGCGAGGCCGAAGGCGCCGGCCGACGACAGCAGCGCGCCGCCGTGCGGGTCCGCGTAGGCGCCGGTGAGCGCCGGCAGGCAGGCGATGGCGCGGACGGCCATGCCGCCGTTGTCGTGACGGCTGAGCCCGATGCCGGCGCGGATGAACGCCCTGGGCCCGGCGCCGTACCGGCGCGCGAAGGCCACGATCGCCTCGGCCCCGAGCCCCGTGATCGCCGCCACCCGCCCGGGCGGCCAGGCCTTGACGTGCTCGGCGAGCCGCTCGAAGCCCAGCGTGGCCCTGGCGACGTAGTCGCGGTCGATCCTCCCCTCGCCGATCAGCACGTGCATCACGCCCAGCGCCAGGGCGGCGTCGGTGCCGGGGCGCAGCATCAGGTGGTCGTCCGCCTGCTCCGCCGTCGGCGTGCGGTAGGGGTCGATCACCACCACCCGGGCGCCCGCCCGCCGGGCCTCCCTCACCAGGGTCATGACGTTGACGGAGGTGTAGGCCGCGTTGATCCCCCACAGGACCACCAGGTCGGCGCCCACCATCTGCTCCGAGTCGTTGCCGGTGACCGCGCCCAGGGTGGCCCGCCAGCCCGCGTAGGCCGTGGCGATGCAGATGGTACGGGCCAGGCGGCTGGCGCCCAGCGCGTGGAAGAGGGCGTGGCCGGCGTGGTACTGGACCTGCCCCATGGTGCCCGCGTAGGAGAAGGGCAGGATGGCCTCGGCGCCGTCGGCGGCGATGATGCGGCGCCAGCGCTCCGCGATCTCGCCCACGGCGTCGTCCCAGGAGATGGGCTCGAAGCGCCCGGCGCCCTTCGGCCCGCGGCGGCGGAGCGGGCGCAGCACCCGGAGGGGCGAGTGCTGGCGCTCGGCGTAGGCGCGCACCTTGCCGCAGATCACGCCGCGGGTGAACGGGTGGTCCGGGTCGCCGGTGACCGCCTGGAGCCGGCCGTCCCGGGCCTCCACCAGCAGCGCGCAGGCGGACGGACAGTCGTGGGGGCAGACCGAGCGCATGCGCCGACAGGGTATCATGGCCGCGCATGCTCGACCGGCTGCGGCGGCTGCACCCGTTCCAGACCCGCGAGGCGCGCCGGCTCGCCCTCCTGTTCGGCGTCGTCTACTTCGCCCAGGGCATGTGGTACCTGCCCAACCAGGCCATCACCATCGTGCTCAAGGACCGCGGGCTGTCGGCGGGGCAGGTGGCGACGTTCTTCACCATCACCACGGTGCCGTGGCTCATCAAGCCGGCCTACGGCCTCCTGTCCGACTTCGTCCCGCTCTTCGGGCTGCGGCGGAAGAGCTACTTCCTGCTCACCTCGGCCACGGCGGCCCTCTTCGGCGCCGCGCTGGCCCTCATGGGCGAGCACGCGTACTGGCCTCTGGCCGTGCTCTTCACCGCCATGGGCCTGGGGCTGGCCTTCACCGACGTCCTCACCGACGCGCTCATGGTGGAGAGCGGGCGCCCGCTGGGCCTCACCGGTGCCTTCCAGTCCGTGCAGTGGGCCGCCATCTACGGGGCCGTTATCGCGGTGGGCGTCCTGGGCGGGTGGTTCGCGGAGCGGCGGGACCTGCACGGCGCCTTCGCCGTGGCCGCCTGCTTCCCGCTGGTGTCCTTCGCGATGGCCCTGCTGTTCGTCCGGGAGGGACGGGCGCGGGGGGACGGCGCGGCGTTCGGCGAGACGCTGGCGGCGATCCGGGCGGCGCTGGCGCTCCGGGACGTCTGGGTCGTGGCCGGCTTCATCCTGTTCTTCACCTTCAGCCCGTCCTTCGGTCCGGCGCTGATCTACTACCAGACGGACGTGCTGGGGTTCAGCCAGCAGTTCATCGGCCTGCTGGGCTCGCTGGGCGCGGCCGCCTCCGTGGCGGGCGCGGTCATCTACGCGCCGCTCTCCCGCCGGGTGCCGCTCCGCCGGCTGATCGTCCTGGCCATCGGGCTGGCCGTCCTGGGCACCCTCGCCTACCTGGGCTACCGCGGGCCCGCCACGGCGGTCGCGATCGACGTCCTCTACGGCGGCGCCGGGATGATCACCCAGCTCGCCTTCCTCGACCTGGCCGCCAAGGGGTGCCCCCGCCGGGTGGAGGCCACCTTCTTCGCGCTCCTGATGTCGGTCTACAACGGCGGGGTGCAGGGCTCCCAGGTGGTGGGCGGGTACCTCTATGACTGGCTGGGCTACGTCCCGCTGGTCCTCGTCTCGGCCGGGGCGACCGCGCTGACGTGGCTGCTGGTGCCGCTGGTCCGCATCGACGAGATCGAGCGCCGCGCCCGCGCGGCCGCGGCCGCGGAGCCCGCGGCGGCCTGACGCGTCAGAAGGGCCAGACCAGGGGGATCAGCGCCACCGCGGTCGCCATCATGAGGAGGTTCAGCGGTCCGCCCACCCGCAGGTAGTCGGCGAAGCGGTAGCCCCCCGGGCCGTAAACCATCAGGTTGGTCTGGTACCCGACGGGCGTGGCGAAGTCATTGGAGCCGGCCATCATGAGGGCGATGGCGAAGGGCAGCACGCTCACGCCCAGGCGCTCGGCGGTGGCCGCGGCGATGGGGAACATCAGGACCGCCGCCGCGTTGTTGGTCATGAACGCGGTGAAGAGCATGGTGGCCGCGTAGACCAGCGCCAGCGCCGGCCACGGGCCGGCGCCGCCGATGTCCAGCAGGCGCCCCGCCACCCAGTGCGCCGCCCCGGTGATCTCCAGCGCCCGGCTCAGGCCGAAGGACGCGGCGATCACCACCAGCACGGACCAGTCCACGCTCTGGCGGGCGGCGGAGGGCGAGATGCACCGCGTGGCGATCAGGAGCCCGGCGGCCAGCATGGCGGCGTTCAGCATGCTGAGGAGGCCGGTGCCGGCCGCGACGACGAGGCCGAGGAGGACGGCAATGGCGATCCCGGCGCGGTCGTGCCGTGGCGGCGCCGAGTCCTCCACCATGCTCACCAGGAAGAAGTCCCGGAGGTTCCGGTGCTGGGCCACGAACGAGGGCCGGGTCTCCAGCAGGAGCACGTCGCCCGGCCGCAGCACGATGTCGCCGATCCGGCCCCGCAGCCGCTCGCCGTTGCGGGCCACCGCGATCACCGCGGCCTGGTACACGGAGCGGAACCGACCCTCGCGGATCGTGCGCCCCACCAGGGGGCAGGAGTCGGAGACCACGGCCTCCACCAGCCGCCGCTGCGACCGGTAGCCGTTCAGCTTGAAGACCTGGTCGGTGGCGGGCACCAGGCCGCGGATCTTCTGGAGATCGACCACCGACTCCACCACCCCGGCGAACACGAGCCGGTCGTTGGCCCGCAGGCGCTGCGCCGAGGAGACCGCGGGCAGCACCTCGCCGTCGCGCTCGATCTCCATCAGGTACGCGCCGGGGAGGTGGCGGAGGCCGGCCTCCTCGATGGTGCGCCCCGCCAGGGGGCTGCCGGGCTCGACCAGCATCTCGACGGTGTACTCCCGGGGATTCGAGAACACGCTGGTCACCGGGCGGCGGTCGGGGAGGAGCCACCGGCCGATCCCCAGCATGTAGGCCAGGCCGAGGAGGGCGCACGGCACCCCCACCCAGCTCACGTCGAAGAGCCCCAGCCGGAGGTCCGGCGAGTAGGCGAGCAGCAGCCCGTACACCACCAGGTTCGTGCTGGTGCCGATCAGGCTGCAGGTGCCGCCCAGGATCGTGGCGTAGCTGAGCGGCAGCAGCAGCCTGGAGGGCGAGACGCCGATCTTCCTGGCCCAGTCGCGCACCACCGGCAGCATCATGGCCACGATGGGCGTGTTGTTGAGGAACGCGCTGGCCAGGGTCACCGGCAGCATGAGGCGCGCGAGCGCCGCCGGCAGCGAGCGGGGCCGCCCGAGGACGTGCTCGGTCATCATCGCCAGGCCGCCGGTCTCGCGCAGGGCGGCCGCGACGATGAAGAGCACGGCCACGGTGATCATGCCCTCGTTGGCCATGCCCCCCAGGGCGTCGGCGGGCGGCACGATCCCGAGGACCATGAGGAGCGCCACCCCGCCCACCAGGACGAGGTCGGGCGCCAGCCGGGTGGTGGCGAGCAGGACGCCCACCACCCCCGTGACGGTCAGCGCGACGATGCCCTGGGTCTCCACCTGGATCGGGGCCGGCGCCGCCGGGTCGCCGGACCAAGCCCCTGCATGCCCGCAAACGGCGTGCCGCACCCGGGAAGCATGCGCCGATGGGGCTTGCGCGCGGCCGGCCGGGGGGAAGGGTCACGGCGTGACCGACTGTGGGACTTCCGCGACCACCGGAGCCCCTGGCGCCCTGGCGGGCCGGGCGCCCCTAGTCCGCGAGCGACCGGTAGAACTCCACCTCCGTGGGCTTCTCCAGCGGCGGGCGCATCCGCTCGCGCAGCGCGGCCAGGTGCGGGGCCGTCCGGTGGAACTCGAAGGCCTCGGCCGAGCGGTACTGCTCGTAGAACAGGAACACGACGGGCTCCCGGCCGCTCCGGTGGGGCCGGTACACCAGGCAGTCGGGCTCGTGCTTCCTCACCGCCTCGGCCATCTCGAGGAGGATCGCCTCCACCTCGGCGTCCCGGCCGGCCTTCGGATGGATCCTCGCCACCACCGTGAGCGTGTCAGGCATCCGTCTCCTCCCCGCGGTCGCGCGCCTGGAGGGCCGCCGCGTGGGCGCGTCGAAGCCAGCGCAGCGCGCGACCCACGTCCCCCGGCCCCTCCACCGCCATCTCCACCCACCCGCGCCGCGCGAAGCGCCGGTGCGGACGGACGCCGGCCTCGGCCAGCGCGCGGCGCTGGTCGTCCGGCGCCAGGCGGATCCAGAGGTCGTGCTCGCGGGCCTTGAGCGGGAAGCACGCGAACAGGCGCGGGCCCACGAAGTAACCCCAGCGGCCGAACATGGGGGTGATC
>JBBIOF010000031.1:0-12013 GCA_037443505.1 Candidatus Rokuibacteriota bacterium | reverse complement strand
GGAGCGCGGCCGGCGTCGAGCGCCGGCGGCGCGGGATGCGCGCGTCCGACCCGAGCCCCGCCGAGTTCGTGGAGACGGCGACACCGCACTCCGGCAACGACCACCACCACGACGACTTCGAGGAGTTCTAGGCGATGGAGCAGCTCGACACGCTCGACAGCCAGATCAGCTTCACCACCGACGGCAACCAGTACCTCACCTTCACGCTGGGCGCCGAGGAGTACGGTGTCGAGATCCTGAAGGTCCAGGAGATCAAGGGCTACTCGGCGATCACGCCGATCCCGAACACGCCCGCCTACGTGAAGGGGGTGATGAACCTCCGCGGCTCCATCATCCCCATCGTCGACCTCCGGGCCAAGCTGGCCATGGCGGAGACGGCCTACAACCAGTTCACCGTCATCATCGTGGTGCGCGTGGGGTTGAAGACGGTGGGGCTCGTGGTGGACGCGGTCTCCGACGTCCTCAACATCCCGGCCCAGGACATCCAGGCAACCCCGGACTTCGGCGCCCAGGTGGACGCCCGCTTCATCAGCGGCATGGCGAAGGCCGGCGATCGCCTGGTGGTCCTCCTGGACATCGACAAGGTGCTGGGCGCCGAGCTGGGCGCCGTCGGCGCCGCCGCCTGACTCCGGCGACCCCCTGATCCGGCGGGCCGCCCGGCCCGCCCGAGCGCCGGCCTTCGGGGGTCAGCGGCCGCCCACGCGGAAGGCGGCCCTCAGCAGCGGGTAGATCCAGCCGAAGGGCACGATCACGGCCACCACGACCATCCAGAACCGCTCCTCCCTCACCAGCCGTCTCATCGCGCCCCCCGCCCGGAACCTGGGCGATTCCGCCGCGCGCGCCCAGAATCTGGAGATTGATGGCTGCCCGCCACACCCGGTACGGTCACCGCAGGGGAGCAGTCATCACGGGAGGAGATCGACCGGGGGTTCCGTGCCCTGAACCCTCGTCGGGGAGCTCCAGGGGATGCCGGCGCAGCCGACCAACCTCTACCGCACGCTGCAGGTCGACCCCGCGGCGGAAGACATCGTCATCCGCGCGGCCTACCGCGCCCTGATGAAGCAGTACCACCCCGACCGGGGCGGCGACGCGGCCTACGCCCAGCAGATCAACGCCGCCTACGCCACGCTCGCCGACCCGGTGGCCCGGCAGGCGTACGATCGCCTGGTCTTCCTCCGCCGTGCGGCCTCCGAGCGGCGGCCGCGGGCCCAGCGGCCCGCGTTCGGGCCGCGCTCGCTCGTGGCGGAGCTCGGCGACGAGGTCTTCCGGCGGTTCCTGCCGGATTTCCCGGAAGGGCTGGCCCGCGTCTGGGACTTCACGGGGGTCCTGCGGGGGGCGCCCCGGCACCGCCTCTGGATCAAGCGCGTCCCGCGCGGCGACGCGGCCGACGCCCGCGCCTTCGCCGCGGCCGTCGAGGCGGCGCGGCTGTCACGGCCGCTGTGGGGCTGGGGCTCCGATCTCTTCGTCGCCGTGCTCCCGGCGGCCACCACCGACTTCCGCTGGCTCCTCCGGGGGCCCAGCGGGCCGGTGCCCCGCCTGTCCTACGCGGTGGCCATCTACGACCTGGCGCACGCCGAGGTCCAGGGCGTCGGCCGCTGCGCCGCCCTGCCCGCATTCCGCCCGTTCGTCATCGCCGTGGAGGCCGGCCGCACCTCCGCCTCCGCCAGCGCCCGGCCGAATACCTGAGCACGAGATCCCGGCGACCTCGGCGCGGCGGACCGCCCCGCCCGCGGGCCGGGACCCCGCTCCGAGGAGGGCGCGATGCCGGAACAGTTGCCGAACGCCGCGGAGGTGCTGGGGCAGCTCTCCCACAGCCTCAACCGCATGCTCGAGCTGCTGCAGGTCATGGTCTCCACCATCCGCCCGCCGTCGGCGAACACGCTGCCGACCGTGACCGCCACGCTGTCCGGAATCGCCGAAGCCACGGAGCACGCCGCCCTGAAGGTGCTCGACGAGGCGGAGGCCCTCCAGGACGACCAGGCGCGGCTGAACGCCAGCCTGGAGCGCCTGCGGGCCAAGCTCCCGCCCAAGGACACCGAGGCGGCGGCGATCTGGGCGGAGGCGGCGGCCTGCTCCAACGCGCTGAGCGCCCGGGCGCTGCGCATCATGGCGGCGATGGAGTTCCAGGACCTGACCGCGCAGCACATCGACCGGACCGTCGCGTCCGTGGAGGACGTGCGCGAGCGCCTCCGGAACGTCCTGGCGCTCTTCGACCTCCAGGTCCGGGAGTCGGCGGCCCCGGAGCCCTCGGCGATCGGACCGGTCCGCCCGTTCACGACGAACCACGCCGGGCAGGCCCTAGCCGACCGCCTCCTGGCCGAGCGCGGTTAGCGGCAAACCCTGCCGGCCGGTGGCGACCCCTGCCGCCGGCGCCGCGGCCCCCACGTCGTAACGCCGCGAAAAGGCGGGGCTTCCCGCCTGGCATCCCTCCTGCTTTTCCCCGACCGCTCGGAGGGACGACATGGTGAGCGGTCTTCGCACTGCGGCTTCCGCCATGGACGCTCAGACCGAGCGTCTCGCGGTGTTGGCCAACAACCTGGCCAACGTGACGGCCGCGGGCTACAAGGCCGACCACCCGGAGTTCTTCCAGCTCCTTACCTCTCCCCGCGCCGCCGGGTCGGTCTCCCCTACCGGCCCGGCGGCACCCCTTCCGCAATCCCCGGGCGAGGTCCAGACCCGCACCGATTTCACCCCGGGGCCGCTGCGCGAGACGGGGAACCCGCTGGACCTCGCCCTCGAGGGTCCGGGGTTCTTCGTCGTGCGCGGCCCGGGGGGCCAGCGCCTCACCCGCTCGGGCACCTTCACGCGCTCGGCGTCCGGGCAGCTGGCCACCCACGACGGGCTCCCGGTGGTCGGCGCCGACGGCCAGCCCCTGACGCTGCCGCCCGGCGGGCGCATCGAGGTGGACGAGCGCGGCCAGGTCAGCGTGGACGGCGCCCAGATCGGAGGCCTGCTCATCGTCGAGCCCGAGAACCTGGACCGTCTGCAGAAGGAGGGCGGCACGCGCTTCGTCGCCCCGCCCGACCTTCCCCTGCCTCCGGCACGCGCCGCGTCCGTGCGGCAGGGCGCCATTGAACTGTCGAACGTCAACCCGATCCTCACGCTCGTCGAGATGATCGACGCGCTGCGGGTCTACGAGGCGGCCCAGCGGACGGCCCGGGGGGTGGACGACACGCTGCGCCGCGCCGTCAACGAGGTGGGGCGCCCGACGTAGCCCCGAGGAGACCCGATGATCCGCGCGCTCTTCACGGCAGCCACCGGCATGCAGGCCCAGCAGCTCAACCTGGACACGATCGCCAACAACCTCGCCAACGTGAACACGACGGGGTTCAAGCGCAACCGCGTGGACTTCCAGGACCTGCTCTACCAGACCCTCCGGCCCGCCGGGACCCGCATGGCGGGCGGTGTGGAGGTCCCCACCGGCATCCAGGTCGGCCACGGGACGCGGCCGGTCGCGACCCAGAAGCTCTGGTCCCAGGGCAACTTCCAGCAGACCGAGAACCCGCTGGACCTGGTGATCGAGGGCGACGGCTTCTTCCAGCTCACCCGTCCCGACGGCACCATCGCCTACACGCGCGCGGGCGCCTTCAAGCGGGACAGCCAGGGGCAGGTGGTGAACTCCGACGGCTACGTGCTCCAGCCGGCGATCACCATCCCGGACGACACGGTCAGCATCAGCATCGGCAGCGACGGCACCGTGTCGGTGATCACCGCCGGCCAGAGCACGCCCCAGCAGCTCGGCCAGATCGAGCTGGCGCGGTTCGTGAACCCCGCCGGCCTGAACGCCATCGGCAAGAACCTGTTCCTGCCCACGGCGGCGTCCGGCCAGCCCACCACCGGCCAGCCCGGCCAGGAGGGCTTCGGCGCCATCAACCAGGGGTTCCTCGAAATGTCCAACGTCTCGGTGGTCGAGGAGATGGTCCAGATGATCGCGGCCCAGCGGGCGTTCGAGGTCAATAGCAAGGCCATCAGGTCGGCGGACGAGATGCTGTCCATCTCCAACAGCATGACCCGCTAGGCCGTGCGAACCGCCCTGATCGTCCTGCTGGTGGCGTTCCTGCTCCTGGCCCCCCTGGGGAGCCGGGCCACGCCCGCCGAGACCTGGCTCGGCTCCGAGGCGGTCACCCGCATCGCCCGGGAGTGGCTGCTGGAGCGCCTGGCCGGGCAGGTGGATCCCGCCGCCGTCGAGCCGCACGGCATCCCGCGCGACCTGGTCCTCCCTCCGGGCGACGTGGCGCTGAACGTCACCCTGCAGTCGGGATCCGTGGAGAGCGGCACCATGACCGTCCTGGTCGAGGCCGTGGTGACCGACGCCCGCGGGGCCCGGTCGACCCGCAGTGCCACCGCCACCTTCAGGGTCCACGCGCTCCAGGACGCGGTCGTCGCGGTCCGGGAGCTGCCGCGCCGGACCCTCATCCGGGCCGCCGACGTGCGGCTCGAGCGCCGCGCGTCCAGCCGGCTGCCGGCCGGGGCGGCGCGGGAGCTGGCGCAGGTGGTGGGCAAGGAGGCCGCACGCAGCTTCGCGCCCGGGGAGGTGGTGACCACCCAGGGCCTGAGCGCGCCGCTGGTGATCCGGCGGGGGGACATCGTCTCGCTGGTCCTGGAGGGGCCCAACTTCAGGATCCAGGCCCGGGGCATCGCCAGGGAGGACGGGACGCTGGGCGAGCCGATCCGGGTCATGAACCAGGCCTCGCGCCGCGAGGTGATGGGGAGAGTCGAGGATGCGCGCACCGTCCGCATCCCCTTCTAGCGCCCTCCGCCGGCTCTGCCTGCTGGCCGCCCTGCTGGCCTGGACGGCGCCCGCGGCCGCCCAGTCGCTCTGGACCGACCGGTCGGGCAGCCTGGTGACCGACCTCCGCGCCCGGCGCGCGGGCGACATCGTCACCATCATCGTGGACGAGCAGTCCAGCGCCGAGAAGCGCGCCGAGACCGACCTCGAGCGGGACTCCTCGTTCTCCAGCACGCTGACGCCGCCGGCGTTCGAGCGTCCCGCGTGGCTCAAGAACCTCCTCGTCAGCCTCCAGACCTCGGGCGAGGGCAAGTCCAAGTACGGGGGCGACGGCAAGACCACCCGCACGGACCGCGCGACGGCCGTGCTGACCGCGCGGGTGGCCCGGGTGCTCGAGAACGGCAACCTGGTCCTCGAGGGGCGGCGCCTGGTCCGGGTCAACGACGAGACCCAGACCCTGGTGGTGAGCGGCGTCGTGCGCCCCTACGACGTCGGTCCCGACAACACGGTGGCCTCCTCCCGGATCGCGGACGGCGAGGTCCGCCTGGAGGGCAAGGGCTCCGTCTCCGACCGCCAGCGGCCCGGCCTCATCCAGCGCATCTTCGACTTCCTGGGGCTCTACTGATGCGCCCGCGCGCGCCGAGGAGCACCGTGCTGGCGGCCGCCGCCCTGCTGCTGGGGTGGACCGGCGGCGCCTGGGCGCAGGGCGCCGCCACGGCCCGGGTGAAGGACGTCGCCAGGATCGTGGGCGTGCGGGACAATGAGCTCTTCGGCTACGGCGTGGTCATCGGCCTGAACGGCACCGGCGACCGGCGCCAGTCCTCGGCGTTCACCGCGCAGTCGCTCCAGAACCTGCTGCAGCGTCACGGCATCAACCTGCCCCCGTCGGGGCGAAGCTCGCTCGACACCAAGAACATGGCGGCGGTGATGGTCACGGCCCGCCTCCCCGCGTTCGCCCGGGCCGGAACCAGCCTCGACGTGACGGTCTCCTCCATCGGGGATGCGACGAGCCTCCTGGGCGGCACCCTGCTCATGACCCCGCTGCAGGGGCCCGACGGCCAGACCTACGCGGTCGCGTCGGGGCCGGTCTCCATCGGCGGCGGTTTCTCGGTCACGGCCGGAGGCACGGGGGAGTCGGTCCAGAAGAACCACCCCACCGTCGGCCGCATCGTCGGCGGCGCCACCGTGGAGCGGGAGGTGCCCATGGCGACGCCCCGCGACCGGGTGATGCTGGCGCTCCTCTACCCGGACTTCACCACGGCCTCGCGGCTGTCGGAGTCCCTCAACACGGCCCTGGGTCGCCCGGCGGCCCGGGCGGTGGACGCCGCCACCGTGGTCGTGGACGTGCCGGGGCCGGACCAGGCGCGGCTGGTGGACTTCGTGGCGCGGCTGGAGCAGCTCACCCTGCCCACGGACGCGCCGGCCAAGGTGATCGTCAACGAGCGGACCGGCACCGTCATCATGGGCAGCTACGTCCGCATCTCGACGGTGGCGGTCTCGCACGGCAACCTCTCCATCCAGATCAAGTCGGAGTTCCAGGTCTCGCAGCCGCCGCCCTTCGCCCCGCAGGGGACGCAGACCGTGGTGGTGCCGAAGACGGACACGACGGTGAAGGAGGGGGCCGCGCCGCTGATGGTGGTGCCCGCCGGGGCCTCCATCGGGGACGTGGTGGCGGGGCTGAATGCCATCGGCGCCACCCCCCGGGACCTGATCGCGATCCTCCAGGCCATCAAGCGGGCCGGGGCGCTCCAGGCCGAGCTGGAGGTCATGTGATGGAGGCGATCCGGGCCCTCGGGCGCTCCCAGGGAGTCGGGGCCCCCGCCGCGCCGAAGCCCCCGACGCCGGCCGAGATCAGGCAGGTCTCGGAGCAGTTCGAGGCCATCTTCCTCCGCCAGATCCTCAGGGACCTCAGGAAAACGGCGACACTGAACGGAGAACCCTCTTTCATGACGGGCTCTTACACGGAACTGTTCGACGAGCACGTGGCCGACCACCTGGCCAGGAGTGGGGGGCTCGGCCTGGCCGGGGTGATCAGGGCCTACCTCGAGGGAGGCGGGCGGTGACGGTGCCAGGAAATCTGCTGCCCCCCCTGAGGATCGGGCGCGCCCCTGCCGATCACCTCGCCGGCACCCCCGGCCTCCGGGGGGAAAGGGAGACCCAGGAACCATGGACATCCGGGACATCTCATCGCGAGGCACCGGAGCGGCGGACGAAGCCCGTGGTCCACGCAGCGTCGGACCGTCGCCAGCCACCCGCCCCACCGCGGACCGCTCGCCCGACCGCGTCACCCTGTCCGACCGCGCCCAGACGTTCCAGGAGGTCCGGCGCGCGGCGCTCGGCGTCCCCGACGTGCGGACGGACCGCGTGGCCGCCGTCCGGGCCAAGCTCGCCGAGGGGTCGATGGTGCCCGATCCCGAGCGCATCGCCCGTGCGCTCCTCGCCCAGGGGGTCCTCGGCTTCTAGGCCGGACGACACCACCCCGTCGCGCGGGGCCCAGGGAGGGGCCGAGTGAGCGCGACCACCGCCCGCCTCGCGGAGGTGCTCCTCCGCCAGGCCGACCTCTACGAGACCCTGCTGGCCCTCCTCGAGGAGGAGGAGGCCGCCCTGATCGCCGGCAACACGCGGGCGGTGGGCGAATGTCTCGTCCGCAGCGAGAACCTGGTCCTCCAGCTGCGGCTGCTGGAGACGTCCCGCGAGGCCCTCGTCACCCAGATCACCGGACGCCCCGCCACGCGCCTGGCGGAGCTTCCGGACACGGAGGCCGGCGCCCTGGACCGGGCGCGCGGTCGGCTCGAGGCCGTCCTGCCCCGCGTCGAGCGGACGAACCGGCGGGTGAAGGCGCTCCTCGAGCGGGGCCTGAAGCTCTTCGACGTCACGCTCGATCTCGTCCGGGGCGCCGCGGGGCTCGGCCGCCACTACACCGCCACCGGGACGCTGGCGCCCATCGGCGTCCCCATGATCGACGGGAGGGCCTGAGCGGTGTCGGGCCTCTTCCAGCTCCTGGGGCTGGGCTCGCGGTCGCTCTCGGCGGCGCAGCTCGCGCAGGCCACGGTGGGCAACAACGCCGCCAACGCCGCCACCCCCGGCTTCACGCGGCGGCGAGTCACGCTCACCGAGGCCCCGAGCGTGACGCTGTCCCAGGGGATCGTGGGCACCGGCGTGATCGCCGAGGAGGTGGTGCGCCTCCGCAGCGCCTTCATCGACATGCAGCGCCGGCTCGACCGCCAGGAGCTGAACTACTCGAAGGCGCAGGCGGAGGTGATGACCCGGGCCGAGGCGCTCTTCGCGCCGGCCGACGCCAGCGGCCTGGCGACCTCGCTGAACGGGCTGTTCGCGGCCTTCGGCGAGCTCGCGGTGCGGCCGGAGGACCAGGCGGTGCGGGGCACGGTCCTCGCCGAGGCCCGGGCCTTCGCCGACGCGGTGCAGCAGACGCGCCGCCGGCTCGACCAGCTCGAGGCCGACACCTTCGAGACGATCCGCGCCAGGGTGACGGAGGTCAACTCCGTCGCCGCCCGCCTGGCGGCGCTCAACGGCGAGATCGGCAGCCCGCCCGACCCGACGCTGGCCGACGAGCGGGACCGCCTGGTGGACCGCCTCGCCGAGCTCCTGGGCGTGCGGGCGACGACGCGCTCCGACGGGACCGTGCAGGTGGTCGTGGACGGCACGGGCATCCAGCTCGTGGACGGCGCCCGGGCCGCCACGCTGGCGGTCACGGGCTCGGCGACGACGGGCACGGTGGGCCTCACCGTCGACGGCCTGGCGCTCGCCGCCACCCGGGGCGAGATCGGCGGACTGCTCGACGCCCGCAACTCCGCCACCGGCGGACTGCCCGCGGTGATCGCTGACCTGGACGCGCTGGCCTCGGGCGTGATCACCGCCGTCAACCGCGTCCACGCCAGCGGCTCGGGCCTCACCCTGCCGCAGTCGGTCACGGGGTCCGTGACCGTCGCCGACCCGACGGCCATGCTGAGCGCCGCGGGGCTCGTGCCGGCCCCGGTGAACGGCACGCTGACCCTGGGCGTGTTCACCGCCGCGGGGACCTTCGTCTCCAGCGGCAGCGTCGCCGTGGACTCCGCCACCATGTCCCTCAACGCCCTGGCCGCCGCCATCGACGCGCTGCCCGACATCAGCGCCGCGGTGGTGGGCGGGAGGCTCCAGATCAGCGCCACCAGCGCGGCCAACCGCGTGGCCTTCGGCCCCGACACCAGCGACAGCCTGGTCGCCCTGGGCGTCAACGGGCTCTTCACCGGCTCCGACTCCGCCTCGATCGCGGTGTCCTCCGACCTCACCACCGACCCGTCGCGCCTGGCCGCGGCCCAGGCCGACTTCACCGCCGGCGTGGTGAGCCCCGGCGACGGGCGGAACGCCCGCGCCCTGCAGGCCCTGGCCTCCAGCCGCGTCTTCGACGGCAGCACGCAGACGGCTGCCGAGTTCCTGGGCGGCATCGGCGCCGCCGCCGGCGCCACCGTGCAGGCCGCCAACGCCCGGGTGGACGTCCAGGAGGCGCTCCTGGCCGCGGCCGCGGCGGCGCAGCCGGCGGCCTCGGGCGTGAACCTGGACGAGGAGCTGGCCGACATCGTGCAGGGCCCTCTGCTGGCGGCGCTGCACCGGCCCGAGCTGGCCGACATGGTGCGCTACCAGCACACCTACGAGGCGGCCGCCCGCTACATCCGCACGGTGGACGACATGCTGCGGGCCCTGCTGGAGATGGTGTGATGCGGGTGACGCAGACCCTGCTCACGGACCGCGCCCTCGCCGCGCTCCGCGAGAACCTGGACCGCATCGCCCTCGGCCAGGCCCGGCTGGCGACCGGGCGCCGGCTCCAGGCGCCGTCGGACGACCCGGCCGGCCACGCCGTGGCCACGCGGCTGGGCGCGCGGCTGGCGGCGACGGAGCAGTTCCACAGCCAGGCCGAGTGGGCCGCCGAGCAGCTGACCGCCACCGACTCCGTGCTGGACGGCTTCGTCACCATCATGGGGCGCGTCCAGGAGCTGGCCCTCCTGGGCTCGAACGGCACCCTGGGAACGACCGAGCGGAACGCCATGGCGGTCGAGGTCAACCAGCTGCTGGAGGAGGTGGTGGACCTCGCCAACTCGGCGCACGCGGGACGCTACCTCCTGGGCGGCCGCGAGACCACCACCGCGCCGCTGACGGTCACCCGGGACGCCTCGGGCCAGATCACCGCGGCCACCTGGAACCCGCGCGGCGTGGACGGCTCCATCGACGTGGACGTCGCCGAGGACGTCGCGGTGCAGGCCAACCTCGGCGGCACCACGGTGCTCGGCGCCGACACGGACCCCACGTTCCTGCCCGCGCTGCTGGTCCAGCTCCGCGACGCCCTGGCCGCCAACGACCAGGCCGCGGTCAACGGCCTCCTGCCCGACCTGGCCGCCGCCGAGAGCCGCGTCACGACCGCGCGCTCCGCGGCCGGCAGCCGCCTCCGGAGCGTCGAGCGCGTCCTCGACGACCTCGAGACCACGCGGCTGGCCACCCAGGCCGCGCTGAGCGCCGTGATGGACGCGGACATCGCGCAGGTCGCCGTGGAGCTGTCCCGGCAGGAGGCCGTGTACCAGGCGGCCCTCCACGCGGCCTCGAAGGCCATCCAACCCTCACTCCTGGAGTTCCTGCGATGACCATCCTGACCGCGACGAGCCTGACCTACCGGTCGCCGAAGCTGGGCGACGTCCCGTACGGTCCCGACGACGTGATCCGGTTTCCCCAGGGCCTGCCGGGGTTCGAGCGGCTCCGCGAGTTCCTGCTCGTCACCCGGGAGGAGTGCGCCCCGTTCGTGCTCCTGGCGTCGCTGGAGGACCCCGAGGTCACGCTGCCCCTGATGCCGCTGGCCGCCGCCACGCTCGGCCTGGCCGCGCCGGCCGAGGCGCTCCGGGCCCTGGGCCACGCCGGCGAGGACGCCCTCGGGTACTACGCCGTGGTCTCCATCGGCGTCGACGCCCGCGAGATCATCGCCAACCTCCGCGCACCGGTGGTGGTCAACCTGGACACGCGCCTCGGCTGCCAGGTGATCCTGCCGGACGAGACCCTGCCCCTCGCCGCGCCGCTCCCGCTCTAGCCATGCTGGTCCTCACCCGCCGCATCGGCGAGCGCCTCCGGATCGGCCCGGACGTCGAGGTGGTCGTCCTCGACGTCCGCGGACGCGACGTGCGCCTGGGCGTCACCGCCCCCGCCCACGTCGCCATCCACCGCGAGGAGATCTATCTCCGGATCCAGGACGCGAACCGGGCCGCCGCCCTGGCGGGCCAGGACGTGGCCACGGCCCTGGCCCAGGCCGCCCGCGAGCTCCGTTCGCGCCGTCCCCAGACCACCCCTGCCAAGGAAGGCTCTCCATGCGCGTCCTCCTCGGTCCGCTGAACCGCCGCGCCCACGCGCCGGTGCTCGACCTGCCCGGCTTCGACGTCCTCGCGTTCGACCGGCGGGATGGCGACATCCCCTTCGACCCGGCCCGCGACCCCCTGGAAGCGCTGTGGGCCCGCCTGCCCGCCGGCTGGCGGCCCGACCTGCTGGTCTGGTGGTCGCCCGAGTACTCGCTGCTTCCCGCGGGGATCGAGCGGTCACCGGTTCCCAGCGTGGCCGTGCTCGGCGACTGGAACCTGAGCGTCTGGGCGACCGCGCCGCTGCTGGAGGCCTTCGACCTGGTGGTGACCGACCGGGCGGGCGTCCGGGTGCTGGGCCCCCAGCTCGGCGTCCCGGTGGACGCCTGGCCCGCGTTCTCGTTCGACCGCGCGCTGCACCGCCGGGAGCCGCGGGTGGAGCGCGACATCGACGTCCTCTTCGTGGGGAACATGAACCCCGAGATCCAGCACGAGCGGGCGCCGTGGGTCGGGCGGCTGGCCCGGCTGGCCGGCCGCCACCGCGTGGTGCTGGCCTCCGGCGTGTACGGCGAGGCGTACGCCGCCCTGCTCCGGCGGGCCCGCATCGTCTGGAACCGCTCCATCCGCGGCGAGATGAACATGCGCGCCTACGAGGCGCCCGCGTGCGGGGCGCTGCTCCTCATGGAGGAGGAGAACCTCGAGGTGCGCGACGTCTTCGCCGACGGCGTGTCCTGCGCGCTCTACGGCTCCGGGACGCTGGAGAGCCGCGTCGACGAGTACCTGGCGCGGCCGGAGCGCCTGGCCCGCGTGGCCGAGGCCGGGTGGCGCCGCGTCCAGTGCGAGACGTACGCCGACCACTTCGCCCGCCTGATCTCGGCGGCGGCGACCCTGACCGTCGGGCCCCGCCCCTTCGCGGCCCTGCCCCGCTGGCGCCGGGACTACTGGCTGGGCCTCC
>JBBIOF010000030.1:0-12043 GCA_037443505.1 Candidatus Rokuibacteriota bacterium | reverse complement strand
CTCGCTGCGCAGGTGCCCATGCGCCGCGTCCCACGCACCGCCCGCAAGCGCGGCGTCGGCCAGCGCGCGGATCCGCGCGAACGTGACCGCCGCGTCCTCGCGCCTGCCCGCCGCCTCCTCCACCAGGGCCGCCACCTCCTGCTGGAGCCGGTCCATGCGGGGGTCCGGGTGGGTCCAGCGGTGGTGGAAGCCCTCCTCCACCAGCCCGCCCAGGTAGGGGCGCATGGCCGGGCTGTCCAGGAGGAGGGAGCCGGGCGGCACCAGGAGGCGGATGGAGAGCTGCACGGGGTCCACGTGGCCGACCAGGTCCTCGCGCTCGAGGAAGTCGAGCAGCTCGCGGTAGTCGTCGAGGCTGGCCCACGGCGTGAAGGGCACCCAGGTCGGCCGGGGAGCGATCCCGGCCGCGCGCAGGACCCCGAGGGCCGCGACCAGGTCGGCCCGCGTGTGGCCCTTGCCGAGGTGGGCCAGGACCGTGTCGCTCAGGGACTCGGCCGCGGTGACCACGAAGATGCAGCCGAGCGCGGCCAGCTCCGGCAGGAGGCCGCGGTGCCGGAGCAGGTGCTCGACCTTCGCGGTGAAGTCGAAGGTGACGCCCGGCAGCTCCGCGTGCAGCGCGCGGGCCACCTCCAGCGCGTGCCGCGGCCCGTTGAGGAAGTCGGGGTCGCCGAAGGTGATGTGGCGGGCGCCCGCCTCCACCAGCCGCCGCGCGTCCGCCAGCACGACCTCGCGCGGGGTGACGAAGAACCGCCCGCCGTAGACGGGCGGGATGGGGCAGTGACGGCAGCGGTGCCTGCAGCCGCGGCTCGCCTCCACGTAGCCCACCGGGTGGAGCTCCCCGTCGCGCTCCAGGTGCGCGTAGCGCGCGAGGGGAGGAAGCCCGTGGCGGCTCGGGAGGGGGAAGTCGAGCTTCTCCAGCACCGGCGCGGCGAGGCCCCGGACGGGGCCAGGCTCGCGCTCGAGACGCTCGGCCAGGCCCACCAGCGCCTCCTCGAGCTCGCCCGCCAGCACGGAGTCGGCGCCGTGGGCCAGGAGGTGGCCGGCGTTGAGCGTGGCGTAGAGACCGTAGAAGCAGACGTGGCAGCCGGGGTTGACGCGCCGGACGCGCGCGGCGACCGCCACGCCGATGCGCAGCGCGGTGTGCATGGGCACCGAGATGGCCACCAGCCTGGCCCGGCGCGCCCGCTCGGGGTCGAAGGGCTCCACCGAGACGTCCATGACGGCGGGGGCGAAGCCGCGCCGCTCCAGGAACGCCGCGGGCCAGGCCACCGCCAGCGGCTGGTGGCCGAGCTCGTAGCAGGCGACCAGGAGGATCTCGCCGGGCCCCCTCATGGGATCCCCAGTCTACCAGGGTGGTATGGTGGGCGTAGACCCGGGACGAGGAGGCGAGCATGGCCGTCAAGATCACGTGCCGTCCGAACGGGCCGTACATCGTGGAGGGGGACGTCGAGCTCTACGATCCGACCGGCGCCCGCGTGGACACGGCCGGCCGGACGCGCATCGCGCTGTGCCGCTGCGGGGGATCGGTGACGAAGCCGTTCTGCGACGGCACGCACAGCCGGATCGGCTTCCAGGCCGCCGCGGCGGCCGTGTCCGCGCAGGAGAAGCAGGAGCGGCGGTAGCCGGACCCGTCAGTCGCCGGCGGCGCCCGGCTCGGGCGGCACGTCCGTGAGCAGGGTCCAGTCGTCCGGCGGGTCCGCGGGGGGACGGGTGTTGGGCTCGGTGGTGACCACCCGGCCCCGGCTCGGCGAGAACCACTCCCAGCGGCCGGCCGGCGCCCCGACGTCCTGGGCCTCGCCCATCTCCGGCCCGTGCGCGTCCCCGGCGGCCCGCTCGGTCCGGCGCTGCTGCTTGGCCTCCTGCTTGGCACGCCGCAGGTCGTCGCGCCGCCGGCGCTCGAAGCCGTAGTTCCGGCGGCGGCTCATCGCGGGCGGAGACGGGAGGTCGTGCCGGTCCTCTTACCGGCGCGCGCCGTGTGGGGGTTCAAGCCGGAACTGCTCGCGCGTCATGGGGCCTCCTCCAGGGTCTCCCGCGTGCGACGATCGCGTCCCAGAACGTCGGGGGGCACCCGAGACGCGGTGTGACCGGGGCGGGACTCGCCCGGACAGGCCCAGTCTAACACGCGTCGCAGGGGCGTGTTAGTATCTGCCACACTCGACCGCCGTTCCGGACGGTCCACCTGGAGGAGACCCGACATGAGCGATCTCACCCGTCGCCAGTTCGTCGCTGTCGGGGCCGCGGCGGCGGCGGCCAGCGCGCTCGACGCGCCCGCCGTGCACGCCCAGAAGCGCGGCGCCACCATGCGCTTCGTCCCCCATGCCGACCTGAAGATCCTCGACCCCGTCTGGACCACCGCGTACATCACGCGGAACCACGGCTACATGATCTACGACACGCTGTTCGGCACCGACGACCGGCTGCAGGTCAGGCCGCAGATGGTGGAGCGGTGGTCCTCCTCCGCCCGGGGGATGAAGTGGTCGTTCACCCTGCGCGCCGGGCTCAAGTTCCACGACGGCAAGCCCGTCACCGCCGAGGACGCGGTGGAGTCCATCAAGCGGTGGTGGAAGCGGGACCCTCTGGGCAAGCTCCTGGCCGCCCACACCGCGAAGATTGCCGCGGCCGACCGCCAGACATTCACGCTGGAGCTGGGCCAGCCCTTCGGCCCGGTGCTGGACGCCCTCGGCAAGCCCTCGAGCAACGTGCCCTTCGTCATGCCGGCCCGCATCGCCGCCACGCCGGACACGGAGCAGATCAAGGAGGTGGTCGGCTCCGGGCCCTTCCGCTTCGTGAAGGACGAGTGGCAGCCGGGCAACCAGGTGGTGTACGTGCGCAACCCGGACTACGTGCCGCGCAGCGACGCGCCCAGCGGCTCCGCCGGGGGCAAGAGGGTCACCCTCGAGAGGGTGATCTGGCGCTACATCCCCGACCCCGCCACGGCGGCGGCCGCGCTGGAGGCGGGCGAGGTGGACTGGTACGAGAATCCGCCGGTGGACTTCGCCCCGCGCTTCGAGGCCAACCAGGCCCTCACGCTCTTCATCCAGGACCCGCGGGGCACCCAGGGCTGGATCCGGCCCAACCACCTGCACCCGCCGTTCAACAACAAGAAGGCGCGGCAGGCCCTGCTCTGGATGGTGGACCAGCAGAAGTACCTGCAGGCGGCCATCGGCGTCCCGCGGTACTTCCGTACCTGTCCCTCCGTGTTCCCGTGCGGGACCCCGTGGGAGTCCACGGCGGGCGCCGAGGCGCTGCTCAAGCCGGACCTCAACCGGGCGCGGCAGCTCGTCAAGGAATCGGGCTACGGCGGCCAGCCGGTGGTGGTCCTCGATCCCACGGACATCCCGCTCACCCACGGGGCCGCGCTGGTCACCCGGGAGCTGATGAGCCAGATCGGGTTCACCGTGGACCTGCAGGCGATGGACTGGTCCACGGTGGTGGCGCGGCGGGCGAAGAAGGACCCGCCGGACAGGGGCGGCTGGAACGTGCTCTTCACCTGGTGGATCGCCTCCGACGTCATCAACCCGGCGGTCCACGCGGGCATCTCGGGCGCCGGCGCCAGCGCCTGGTTCGGCTGGCCCGAGAACGGCCGCATCGAGGAGCTCAAGACGCAGTGGGTGCGGGCCACCGACCGGGCCCGCCAGAAGCAGCTGGCGGAGGAGATCCAGAGGGTGGCCCTGGACGAGGTCATGTACGTGCCCTTCGGCCAGTGGGCGCTGCCCACCGTGTACCGCAAGAACGTCCGCGGGGTCCTGCAGTTCCCGGCCCCGCTGTTCTGGAACGTGACCATCGCCTGACGGGCAGCCTCGATGGCCTCGGAGATCCTCCGGCGCCTGATGGCCGCCATCCCGGTCCTGGGGGTGGTGGCCATCGCGGTCTTCGCGCTCCTGCATGCGACTCCCGGCGACCCGGCGGTGATCATCGCGGGAGACTACGCCACCGCCGAGGACATCGCCCGCATCCGCGCCCGCCTGGGCCTCGACCGGCCCTTCCTCGCGCAGCTCGGGATCTGGCTCGGGCGCGTGGCCCGCGGGGACCTCGGGGTGTCCATCTTCTCGGGCCTGCCGGTGACCACGCTCATCGGGCAGCGGGCGGGCGCGACCGTGGCCCTCACCGTCCTGGCCATGGCGATCAGCGTGGGCGTGGGCGTGCCGCTCGGCGTCCTGGCCGCGTGGAAGAAGGGGGCGTGGATCGACCGCGCGGTGATGGTCGCCGCCGTCTCCGGCTTCTCCATGCCCGTGTTCTGGCTGGGGTTCCTGCTGGTCTATGTCTTCGCCGTCTCCGCCGGCTGGCTGCCCGTCCAGGGCTACCAGCCGCTGGCCGCGGGCCTGTGGCCGTTCCTCCGCCACCTCATCCTGCCCGCGGTCACCCTGTCGGTGGTCTACATGGCGCTCATCGCCCGCATGACGCGGGCCAGCATGCTGGGCGTGCTGGGAGAGGACTACATCCGGACGGCGTTCGCCAAGGGCCTGGCGCCGCGGCGCGTGCTGCTCCGCCACGCGCTGAAGAACGCCTCGCTGCCGGTGGTCACCATCATCGGCCTCGGGTTCGCCTTGCTCATCGGCGGCGCGGTGGTCACCGAGAGCGTCTTCGCCCTGCCCGGGCTCGGCCGGCTGACCGTGGACGCCATCATCCGCCGGGACTACCCGGTGATCCAGGGCGTGATCCTGGTGGTCTCGGGCGTGTACGTGCTGATCAACCTGGTGGTGGACCTGCTCTACGTCGTCCTCGACCCGCGCATCCGCTTCTAGGGGGCCGGCGCCCGTGGCCGTCACGTCCCCCGCCTCCGAGCTGGCCCTCGAGCCGCTGGCCCCGCGGGTGGCGGCGCTGGCGCGCACCCGCCGCGCGCTGGCCCGGCATCCCACCCTGACGGCCGGGCTCGCGACCCTGACGCTGATCGTCCTGCTGGGGGTGCTGGCCCCGCTCTGGTGGACGGGCGATCCGCTGGAGATGAAGCCGGCCCAGCGCCTGCGCGCGCCCTCCTCCGCCCAGTGGTTCGGCTCGGACCAGTTCGGCCGCGACGTCTACACGCGCACCCTGTACGGGACCCGCATCTCCCTCGCCGTGGGGACCGCGGTGGCCGTGGCCAGCCTGGTGCTGGGCACCGCCCTGGGTCTCGTCATCGGCTTCTTCCGAAGGCTGGACCTGATCGTGATGCGCGTGATGGACGGGCTCATGGCGATCCCGGCCATCCTGCTGGCCCTGGCGCTCATGGCCCTGATGAAGGCCAGCGTGCGGAACGTCGTCATCGCCCTGGTCATCCCGGAGATCCCGCGGGTGATCCGGGTGGTCCGGGCCTCGGTGCTGTCGCTGCGGGAGCAGCTCATGGTGGAGGGCGCCCGGGCCCTGGGCGTGGGCACGCCCGGGATCCTGGTGCGGTACATCCTGCCGGCGCTGGTGGCCCCGCTCATCGTGCAGGGCACCTACATCTGCGCCTCGGCCATCCTCTTCGAGGCGTACCTCTCGTTCCTCGGCGCCGGCACCCCGCCGCACATCCCCTCCTGGGGCAACATCATGGCCGAGGGCCGGGCCTACGTGCAGCTCGCGTTCTGGATCATCCTGTTCCCGGGGCTGTTCCTGGCCGCCACGGTCCTGGCCGTCAACCTGGTGGGCGACGGCCTCCGGGACCTCCTCAACGTCCGCTGACGCGGCGCCGCCCGGGAAGGCCCGACCGCTCCCCGTGTGAAAATCTTTTCGTCTTGTGCCGCCCGGCGGGCCGTGCCTAGAGTGGCCTGCCATGAGCCGGCCCCTCGCCATCCTGATCGTCGAGGACCACGCCGACGCGCGGGACACGCTCCGTCTCCTCCTCCAGCTGGACGGCCACCGCGTCACCGAGGCCGGGACCGGCGCCCGCGCGGTGGAGCTGGCCTCGGCGGCGCGCTTCGACGTGGCGATGGTCGACATCGGGCTGCCCGACATGGACGGCTACGAGGTCGCCCGGCGGATCCGGACCAGCGGCGGCCGGGGCGTGTACCTGGTGGCGCTCACCGGGTACGGGGAGCCGGACGACCGCCAGCGGGCCCTGGCGGCGGGGTTCGACGCGCATCTCGTGAAGCCCGTGGACCCCGACGACCTGCTGAAGGCGCTGCCCGTCAGAGGCTGAGGAGCCTCGCCGCGTTCCCGCCCTCCACCGCGGCCCGTGCGGCGGGGTCGAGGCCGGCGGCCTCCAGGGTCCCCACCGGGGGCGGCGACAGGACCTGGCGATCGATGCCGAGGCGGTCCATGCCCTCGATGCGCCGGGCCGCCGGGTCCCACGCCTGGCGGGTCAGCTCGCGGAACCGCTCGCTGCCCGTCATGAGCGTCGCGCGGCAGGCGTCGCGGGGGACCAGGCGCGGCCACCGCCCGCCGCCGTACCGCGCGGCGAAGTCCTCCCACCGGGGCGGCACGACGTGCGTGTGGGGGTCGATCCGCACTACTTGCCCTCGATGCGCCCGATGCGCTTGATGGCGGCGGCGATGCGCTGCGCGTCCTGGTCCCACCAGGCCTTGAACTCGTCGGCGTCCTGGTAGGCGATGGGCGTCCGGACCTTCTCCATGGCGCTCCGGAACTCCGGGTCCTGGACCGCCTTCCGGGTGGCGTCGCGCAGCGTCTGCACCACGGACGCCGGCACGCCCCGCGGAGCGAACAGGCCGGCCCACAGGTAGTACTCCACGTCGTACCCGAGCTCCTTCATGGTCGGGACGTCGGGGAAGGCGGCCAGGCGCGTGGCGCCCCAGGTGGCGAGCGCCCGGATCTTGCCGGCCTGCAGGTGCGGCGCGGCGATGGCCGGCGGCGAGGCCCACATGGCGGCATGGCCGCCCAGCACCGCCGTCATGGCCGGGGCCCCCCCGGTCGTCGGCAGGTGGCGCATCTGGATGCCGGCCGCCTGGAGGAACATCTCCATGGGGACGTGGGACGCCCCGTAGAGGCCGGACGAGGAGTAGGTGATCTGGCCTGGGCGCCGGCGCGCGTCCTCGACGACGTCCCGGACGCTCTTCCACGGCGTGTCGGCGCCCACCACCAGCATGGGCGGGTCGGCGTTGAGCCGGGCGATGCCCACGAACTGGTCGCGGGTGTAGACCGGGGTCCGGCCGAACAGCGCGTCCACCTCGGGGGTGGACGAGATGCTGACGAGCGCCACCAGCAGCGTGTAGCCGTCGGGCCGGGCGACGGCCACCGACTGCGTGCCCACGGCGCCGGCGGCGCCGGCCTTGTTGACGACCACCACCGGCTGCTTGAGGATGCGCTCCAGCGCCGGCGCCAGCGGCCGCGCCGTGAGGTCGGCGATGCCGCCGGGCGGGAACGGGACCACGATGGTGACGGGCCGGCTCGGGTAGGGCTCCTGCGCGGCCGCGCCGGGAACGAGGGCGGCGAGGACGAGAACGATGACCAGTGCCGTGCGGATCATGTCCACCTCCTGCCCGGGAGTGAGGGAACCCCGATGACGACGACCGAAGGCCCCGCCCGCGGCGCGCTACCAGGGCAGCGTCTGTCCGGGGGCGAGGACCGACACACGCGCGCGGAGCCCGTGGCGCTCGGCCTCCCGGAGCAGCCGCTCGGGCGGCTCGCGGAAGGGCTCGCGGTTCATGTCGAACGTGCCCCAGTGCATGGGGACGAGCCGCCGGCCGCGGAGGTCCCGGAAGAGCTGCACGGCCTCCTCCGGGCTCACGTGGTTCGGGTGCCCACCCGGCCACGCGCTGTAGCCGCCGACGGGGATGACCGCCAGGTCGAAGGGGCCGAGGACCCGCCCGACGGCCGCGAGCCCCGGGTCGTAGCCCGTGTCGCCCGCGAAGAACAGGCGGCGTCCGGCGCCGATCACCACCCAGGAGGACCAGAGGGTGCGGTTCTGGTCGAGCAGACCTCGCCCCGACGAGTGCTGGGCCGGCGTGCACACGAAGGTGAGGCCGGCGAAGCTCGCTTCCTGCCACCAGTCCAGCTCCACCACCTCGCGGACGCCGCGGTCGGCGAGCCAGGCCCGGAGCCCCAGCGGCACGAAGAAGGTGGCCCGGTGCTCGAGCGCGAGCCGCCGCACCGTGCCCTCGTCCAGGTGGTCGTAGTGGTCGTGAGAGATGACCACCGCGTCGATGGGGGGCAGGTCCTCGAGCCTCATGCCCGGCGGCACCAGCCGCCGGGGACCCGCGAAGCTCAGCGGGCTCGCCCGGTCGCCCCAGTGGGGGTCGGTCAGGATGTTGACGCCGTCCAGCTGCACGAGGAAGGTCGAGTGCCCGATCCAGGTGATGGTGGGCGCGTGGCCGTTCGCCCTGAGCTCGGCGCCGTCGTTGGGGACCGGCGCCGGCGGGGGGCCGCGCGGCGGGTCGGGCTCGAGGCCGCGGCGGACCAGGCGCACCGCGCGGCCGAGCAGGGGGTACGCGTAGCCGGGCGAGAGGTTGCGGAAGCCGTCCCCGGCGTGGTGCGCGGGGAATGGCGCCGTCGGCGCCCACGCGGTGGAGGGTCCGAGGTCCCAGAGCAGGGCTCCTCCGAGGATCAGGGCGGCCAGGACCCGGCGCACGAGGCCCACCATACCACGGGGAGCCAGGAGACCGGCGCCCACGAGCGTGACATCCGGGCGGCGCCCGGCCGCTCAGGGGTTCTGCACGACGACGCTCACCGAGGCGGTCCCGGTGCTTCCTGTCGCGTCCCGGACGGTGGCGGTGAGCGTCTGGGGCCCGCTCGGGGTCCGCGTGGTCTCCCACGGCAGGGCGACGTGCGCGGCCGACGACGCCTCGGTCCAGACGGTCGCGCCGGCGGCGCTCAGCGTGTACGTGTAGGGGGCGGTCCCGGCCGGCGTCGTCACCCACACGTTGGCCCAGACCGTCCCGCTCACCGAGCCGCCGGGCGGCGGCGAGGTGAGCGCGACGCCGAGGCCGCCGCCCCCGGCCGTCCCGTTGGCCACCGTCACCGTCACGCTCCTCGCGCCCGCGGCGCCCCCGCTGTCCGTCACCCTGGCCGTGAGGGTCGTGGAGCCGTTCGGCGACCGCCGGGTGTCCCACGCCAGGGTGACGTGCGTGGCGGAGGAGGACTGGCTCGCCACCGTGGCGGCGCCGTCGGAGAGGACGTAGGAATACGGCGCCCTGCCGTAGGGCGCCTCCACCCAGACGTTGACCCACACCACGCCGCTCACCGTCGCCCCGGGCTTCGGCGTGGTCAGGGCGATGCCCAGCGTCCCGCCGCCCCCTCCGCCACCGTTGGCGACCGTGACCCCGCGGGTGGCGGTGGCGGTGGCGCCGGCCGCGTCCGTCACGGTGAGGCTCAGCGTGTGCGCACCGTCCGTCTCGGTGGTGGTGTTCCAGGCGTATGACGCGGTGGTCCCCGGGCCGCTCTGGCCGAGGACGGCGCGGCCGTCGATCCTCAGCGTGAACGAGTAGTCTGGCTTGCCGCCGCCGGCCGAGAGGCCCACCGCGACCGTGCCGGACACCGTGGCCCCGCTGCCCGGGCTGGTGAAGGCGGCCGTGAGCGGCGCGGGTGCGCTCGGCCCGTTCTGGACCGTGACGGTGACGCTCGCCGAGCCCGTGCTGGCCGACGTGCGGACGGTGGCGGTGAGCGCCTGCGTGCCGCTGGGCGTCTTCGTGGTGTCCCAGGGCAGGGTCACGTGGGACGCGGTGGACGACTGGGTCCACACGGTGGCGCCCGCCGCCGTCAGGGTGTAGCTGAAGGGCCCGCTCGCCCCGGAGACCCAGACGTTGACCCAGGTGACGCCGCTCACCGTCTGGCCCGGCGTGGGCGTCGTCAGGGCCACCTTGATGCCGCCGGCGGCGTTGGCGACGGTCACCGTGCGCGCGGCCGTCGAGACCCGGCCGGCGGAGTCCCGGACGGTGAGGGTGAGCGTGTGGCTCCCGTCCGTCACCGCGGCGGTGTTCCACGCGTAGGCCGCCGTGGTGGAGGACGAGGTCGCGCTGAAGACCTGGGCGGCGTCCACCTGCAAGGCGTAGGTGAAGGGCGCGGTGCCGCCGCCGGTCACGGACATGCCGACCGTCTGGGTGCCGTTGACCGTGGCGCCGGCCGGCGGGCTCGTGAAGGACGCGGTGAAGGCAGCGGGATCCACGACGACGGTGCGGGTGGGCGGGCTCGGATCGTTCTCCCCCAGGGTGTCGGTCACCGTCAGGGAGACGACGTAGGTGCCCGGCCGCGAGAAGGTGACGGCGCCCGGGATGGGGGCGGTGCTGGTCGCCGGTGTGCCGCCGGGGAACACCCACGAGAAGGTCGTCACGCTGCCGTCCGGATCGACGGCGTCGCCGGCGAAGGTGACGGACTGGCCCGCGGTGACCCGCACGTCGGCCGTGGGGTTGGCGATGGTCCCCTGCGGCGGCTGGTTGGCCGGGTCGCGCGCGAGCTGGACGAACCGCGCCACCGAGGGCACGCCGCTCCGGTCGATCAGGAAGAGCATGTAGTAGCCGGGCGGCGCGATGCTGCTGCCGGGCGGCGACGTCACGGTGAGCGCCCCGCTGCCGGCGGTGAACCGCAGCTCGACCAGGCGCTGCTCGAAGTCGAAGGCGTGGGTGGCCGAGCCGGGCCGGACCAGGACCGCCTGGGCGATCCGCGCGGCGTCGGGCGTGGAGACGGTGAACGAGGTGTTGTAGCCCACCCGCGCGGGAGCCGCCGCGATGCCGGGGCGGGGCGCGGGGATCGTCCGGCCGGAGGCGTCGGTGGTGAAGAGGTAGGGCGGGGAGTAGATCTCCATCCGGTTCTCCCACGTGCCCTGGAAGGGGTTGGACCCGGCGACCCACACCGTGGCGTCGGGGAGCAGGAGCGCCACCGAGTGGTAGAGGCGCGGGAAGGCCGCGCGCCCCGCGGGCGACCACGTCTCGGTCACGGGGTCGAAGAGGTCGGCATCGAGGCTCGCGGTGCTGGCGTCCTTGTCCACGGCCGAGCCGCCCAGGGCCAGGACGTGGCCGGTGGGCAGGATCACGGCGTTCATCTCGATCCGGGGCGCCGACATGGGCGGGAGCAGCCGCCAGGCCGGGGTGGGCACCGAGAGGTCGATGACCTCGGCGCTCGCCGTGGCCGGGTCGTGGCCGCCCATGACCATGACGCGAGGGCGATGGCCCTCGGCCGGGCGCAGCGGCAGCAGGACCGACGAGCCGTAGCGGCGGTCCTGCCCGTAGCGGGTGGAGGCGACGACCGCCGACCAGGTCCGGGTCGCCGGGTCGAAGATGCGCGAGCCCGGGTGCGAGCCCGACAGGAAGACCTTGCCGTTCGGCAGCAGGTGGAGCCACGGGTAGAGCGGCGGCGTGAACGGGGCCCGGAACTCCGGGCTCCACCCCGTGGGCACGCTGTAGATCTCCACCGCCGTGTTGGGCACGCCCGCGGTCTCCAGCCACCCGCTGAACGTCATCGTCCGGCCGTCGGCCAGCGCCGCGTTGGAGGGGTACCAGCGTCCGTGCGCCATGTCCTGGACCTGGATGAACTCGCTGGTGGCCGGGTCGAAGATGGTCGTCGTCCTGAGGCCGCGGAAGGGGTTGTACTGGGCGTTGCCGCCGGTGACCAGGATCCGGCCGTCGGGAAGCTGGGACATGGCGTTGCAGAAGAGGTCCCACGGGACGGTCTGGAGCGCGAACGCCCCGGCCCTGGGGTCGTAGACCGCCGCGCGGAAGGTCGTGTGGGTCGAATCGTTCTCCGAGCCCGCGGCGATCAGCACCTTCCCGGTCCGGAGCAAGGCCACGTGGATGGGATTGATGGGCGTCGTGTACGGCAGCGTCCGCCACTGCCCCACCCGGGAGGCCTGGCCCCGGGCCGGTTCGGGGACGAGGGCGGCGGCGAGGCACAGCGCGACGGCCGCGAGCGAGCAGGCCGCGTGACGGCGCATGCCGCCCGGGACGTCCACGTTCCGTGCCACGGCGAGGCGTGCGGGATGCCGGCGTCCGCGCCGCGCGTTCGCTGCACCCGGTTGCCCGATCTTCCGTCGGTGCGGGCGCGAGGCGCGTGAATCGGTTTCACATATTGTGCGTGGCCGCCGGGCCGCTATGCTCGAGACACCCATGGAGGTCCGGGTCGTGGCCGGCCGCGAGGAGTGGGACGGGATCGTGCTCGGCTTTCCCGGCGCCGACCTGCGGCAGAGCCACGCCTGGGGCGAGGT
>JBBIOF010000029.1:0-12231 GCA_037443505.1 Candidatus Rokuibacteriota bacterium | reverse complement strand
GGCCGGGCGGCCCCGGCCGCCCGGGGACGCACCGGCGGCCCCGACTGGAGCCACGCGGCGCCGAGGCCGAGAGCCAGCAGCACCAGGGTGGTGGTGAGATACCGGAGGCGGACGTTCATGCCGGAGACTCCTCGCGGGCGCGCGGGCGACGCAGCCAGACGGCGCGGACGAAGCGCGCCAGGTCGTCGGTGTAGGTATGGAGCACGGGGACGACGAAGAGGGCCAGCACCGTGCCGATGGTGAGACCGCCGATCACGACGGTGGCCAGGGGCGCGTACGCGTCGATGCCGGTCCGCGGGACGAAGGCGACCGGCAGCAGCACGACGATGCTGATGAACGAGGTCATGAGAATGGGCCGCAGCCGCACCGGGGCCGCGGTGAGGATCGCCTCGTCGCGCGGCAGTCCCTGGGCGCGGAGCCGCAGGATCAGGTCGAGCATGAGGACGGCGACCGTCATCATCATGCCGGTGAGGATCACCACGGCCAGGATCGACACCGTGGAGAAGGTCTGCCCGGCCAGCAGGAGGCCGCCCAGGATGCCCGTCAGCATCAGCGACAGCGAGAAGATCATGTTGAACGGCTCGACCAGGCTCCGGAACTGCGCGACCAGGAGGAGGAACATGAAGATGACCGCCAGGTACAGCCCGCGGAGCAGCCGCTGGAACGACTCTTCCATCTGGGTCATGTCGCCGCGTAGCTCGGCGCCGTAGCCGGGCGGGAAGTCGATCCTCTCGTGCGCCGCCATGAGGAGGGCCATGGCCAGCTCCATGCTCGGCGGGCCACCCTTGCGGTAGAAGCCGAGGACGGAGCTGACACGGCGGAAGTTGTCGTGCTCGATCAAGGTGGGTCCGCGGCGCTCCTCGATGCGGGCCACGGCGCTCAGCGGCACCACCTCGCCCCGCTTGCCGACGATCTTCACCTGCTCGAGGTCGGCCCGGTCCCGCCGCTGGTCGCCGCGGTAGCGGAGCAGGATCGTGAACTGGCGCTTGTTGTCCAGGCGGTAGAACTCGCTGGTCAGGCCGCCCTTCAGCGCGTAGTAGGCCTGGTCGGCCACCTCGCCCACCGTGAGGCCGATCTCCTGGGCACGCGCCCGGTCGACGACGACGTGAAGCTGCGGCAGCGCCATCGCCCACGAGGTGGCTGGCTGGTAGAGGCCCGGGATCTCCTCGGCCAGCGCCCGCGCCCGCTCGGCGATCTCGGCCAGCTTTTCCAGGTCGGGCCCGAAGAAGATGACCTGGATCGGGGCCGCGCTGGAGGCCATGACGTCGGCCCCCATCTCCTTGATGGTGAGCCGCCGGATGCCCGGGATGCTCCGGACGGCCTCGGCGTGGACGCCGTCGATCACCTGCCAGATGTCCCGCCGGCGCTTCGACGAGTCGACCAGGGTGACCATCATGAAGGCGGTGTTCACCGACCCCATGCTGTAGCCGGTGAAGTAGGTGCCGCCGGGCTCGAAGCCGACCTCGGAGGAGACCTTCAGCACCTCCGGCTGGCTCAGGAGGAGGCGCTCGACCTCGGCGGCGATCTCGGACGTGCGCGCGAACGACGTGCCGGGAGTGGCCTCGAGCTGGACGAACGCCTGCGAGACGTCGGCCAGGGGCATCATCTCGCTGCCGATGCGCGGGTAGAGGGCGACGCCGAGCAGGATGACCGCGGCGGCGCCGGCCAGGACCGCGAAGCGGTTCCGCAGCGACCAGGCCAGGCTGGCGCGGTAGCGGGCCTCCAGGCGCTCCAGGCGGCGCTGGCACGGGTCGAGCACCCAGCGCTGCAGGCGACCTCGCGCGGCCGCCGCCTTGGCCTCGTACGGGCGCATGAGGTGGGCGGCCAGCAGTGCCGTCAGGGTGAAGGAGACCAGGGCCGACGCGAGCAGGGCGAAGACGATGGTCCAGACGATCCCCGCGAACATGAGCTGCACGATGCCGCCGGCGAAGGCCAGCGGGAGCAGCGCCACGCACAGCATGAACGTGATGGCGAGGACGGCCAGGCGCACCTCGCTGATCCCGTCCACCGCCGCCTGCCCGGGCGACTTGCCCATCCGCAGGTGGCGCTCGATGGAGTGGATGTCGATGATGGAGTCGTCCACCAGCCGGCCGATGGACAGGAGGAGGCCGATCAGGGTGGAGCTGTTGAGGGTCATCCCGAACGGCACCATGGCCAGCAGGGCCATGCCGAGCGAGATGGGAATGGTGATGACCGAGATCAGGGTGCCGCGGAGGCTGCCCAGGAAGAGGAGCACGACGAGGCCGGTCAGTGCGACGGCCACCACCAGCTCCTCGAGCATGTTCGACATGAGGGAGCCGACGAACCTGGCGTTGTCGTAGGCCACTTCGAACTCGAGGCCGGGGAAGTCCCGGGCGATCCCCTCGAGCTTGGCCTGCACGGCGCGGATGACCTCGACGGCGCTGGCCTCGGGCTGCTGGATGACCGAGACCTCGACGGCCTCCTTGCCGTTAAACCGGTAGAGGCTGCGCTGCTCGCGGGGGGCGTCGAGCACCTCGGCCACGTCGCGCAGGTAGACGGTGCGGCCCTCCATGCTGCCGATCGGGTAGCCGGCGACCTCCTCGGGCGTCCGGGCCCGGGTGTCGATTCGCACCTGGACCTCGCGGTCCCGCCAGGTGAGCGTCCCGGCCGGCCGGGAGACGTTCTGCATGTCGAGCGCGCTCTTGAGATCGAGCAGCGTCATCCGGTAGGCGGCCAGGCGCTCGCGGTCACCCACGACCTGCATCTGGCGCTTCTGGCCGCCGAATGGCACGACGGAGTACACGTCCTTGACGACCTTGAGGCGGTTGACCACGTCGTTCTCGACGATGGTGCGGAGCTGGACGGGGTCGTAGCCGCTTCCGGTGACCGCCAGGGACAGGACCGGCAGGTTGAGGGGATCGATGGCGAGCACCCACGAGGGCTTGAGGTTGGCCCCGGTCATGGGCAGGTCGGCCTGGACGACATTCATGAGGGACTGGACGTCGAACAGGGCCTTCTTCATGTCGGTGCCGTACCAGAACTCCACGGAGACGATGGAGAAGCCTTCCTGGGACGTGGAGCGGACGAAGTGGACGTTCTTGAGGTCCACCATGCGCTCCTCGATGGGCTTCGAGAAGTAGGTCTCCATCTCCTCGGCCGAGAGTCCCGGCATCATGGACACCACCGCGACGATGGGGCTCTCCACGTACAGCATCATGCGGCGCGGCATCTGGAAGAAGATCACCAGCACCGCGAGGAGCGCCACGCCCAGGTAGAACGCGGTGACGATGTACGGGTGCTCGATCGCCCAGCGGCTGATGTTGCTCCGGCCGCGGACGGCCTCCCGCGCGTGCGTGGCGTCAGCGCTCAAGGCAGGTCTCCCTGACCGTCAGGCCGCGGCAGGTGCGGGGGCCGACGGCCGTCTCCCGGTCACCAGCGACGCTCACGACGCCGTGCAGCGTCCGCCCGTCGCCGAGGTGGACGACATAGGTGTGGCGGCCCGGGCGGTGGAACACCGCCGAGAGCTCTCCGGACACGTCGAAGATGTGGTGGCCGGCGTCGCCGGCGAACTCCACGTGCGCCGGCGCGGCGGCGCGGTTGAGGAAGGTCACGGGTCGGTCCACGACGGTCCGGCGCTCCACGGGCTCGAGGCCGCCGGTGCCGATCACGATGGCGTCGGCGACCGCCGGGCCGGCGGGCAGCCAGACGGGGGCCCCGGCGGAGACGGCCAGGAGCAGGCCGGCGGCGCCGGTGAGGCCCGCGGTGCCCCCCAGCAGGAGTCTCGCCTTCACGGCTCGCTCCTCAGGACGACGGGGACGGTGAGGACGCGGCCGTCGCGCCACAGAGTGACGCGGACGATGTCGCCGGCCCGGCGGCGCCCGAGCGCCTGGTGCAGCTCGCGCAGGTCCCGCACGGTCTGACCGTCGACGGCCGTGATCAGGTCGCCCTCCACGAGCTGGAGCGGGTCGGCCACGCCGGTCTCGAGCCCGCGGACCAGGACGCCGCGCTCGAGGGGCAGGTCCTCGGCGGCGGCGACCTGCGGGGTCAGGCTCACGCCCACGATGCCGAGGGTGGGCCGGACAATGCGCCGGGCGGCGACGAGCGCCTCGAGGACAGGCTTCGCCGTGTTGATGGAGATGGCGAAGCCGATGCCGTGCGCCGTCGGGGCCAGGGCCGTGTTGATGCCCACCACCTGCCCGGCCAGGTTCAGGAGCGGTTCGCCGGAGTTGCCCGGGTTGATGGCGGCGTCCGTCTGGATCAGGTCATGGAGGCTCGGGAGCCCGGGCTCTTCGAGGTGCCGCCCCAGACCGCTCACCACGCCGACCGTCACCGTGGGCCCCTCGATCCCCAGGGGGCTCCCGATGGGCAGCGCCGCCGGAAGCTGACGCGTCATCGTCCAGACCTCCGGCGAGGCTGCAGAGTGCACACCTCCTCCATGTGTTCCTCCGACGTGGCGGCGAACGTGGGCCGCCTCCTGGGCGGAGCCCGGCACGCAGGGGCTCCGCGACGTCCACGGCTGTGGTGCTGCGTGTCGTCGACGGCGCCGGGCAGACTACGGGCGGAGCGGCTTCGGCGGGCGGTCGAGCAGGCGGATCGTCGGTCGCGGCGCGACGGGAACGAGTCCGGGCACGAGGAGGGCCGTCGTCACGGTGACGGCCAGCCCGGCGAGCGCCACGGCCACCATCGTCTTGGCGCACTGCTCGGGGGACATGCCTCCGTGATCGTCGGAGCAGTGGACCAGGCAGAACGAGTACACCACTGCGAGCACGATGACCATGGCGGCGACGCCCCGGCGCCACCGGGCCTGGCCGAGCTGGAGGGATCGATCGCTCATCGGCTCCCCGATGCGTGCAACGTGGAGGCCAAGGGCGTCACGGGCGGTCGCTGCCGCGCAACCCGCCGTCACGATGGGTGAACCTGTCCACGATGCTCCGGCTCCTCCGGCGGCGGGCGGGGCGGGCGGGCCCCAGGTGCGACGCAGACGCCCCGTGGGGCCGGGGCGGAGGCGACAGAATGTCGAAATCGTCCGGCCGGCGGTCCGGGCCGCCCGACACTGTGTCAGCGGGGCCCTCACCGGTGCGGTGTCTCACCCCATCACCTCGTAGACACGATGCAGTCGCGTGAAGCCCTTGAGGTTGCAGAGACCGAGCGGGCGGGCGGCGATGCCGGCGGCCCGCGCTTCCTGCCACGCCTCCTCGTCCCGCAGCATCCGTCCGCGATCGGCTCGCTTCACTGCAGGAGGTCGCGCTTCTTCGCCTCGAACTCCTCCTGGTCGATCTCGCCCATGGCGTACCGCCGCCTCAGGACCTCCAGCGCCGGGTCGCCATGGTCGCCGCGGGCTGCCGGCTGCTCCGTCGAGAGCCACCGGAGGCCGGTCACGACGGCGACCACGACCGCGCCGAGGACGGCGAGCATGACCAGCCAGCCGAGCACCATGCCGATTCCCCCGCCGCCCCAGCCCATCATTCCGCCCCAGGGCATCATCGCGCACCTCCTTCACCGCTGCTCGATCCGGACATCGGCTCCACCACGAGCGTCCCCATCAGCGCCATGTGGAGCGGGCTGCACCGCACGCTGCAATAGAACGGGAACTCGCCGGCCCGATCGGCGGTGAACTCGACCGTCGTGATGGTGCCCGTCTTGATCGCGCCCGCGTCGACGCCGAAGTGCAGGAGCTGGACGCCGTGGGTCACGTCCTCGGCCAGGATCCGCAGGCGCACCTTCTGCCCCTGCTTGACGACGATGCGCGAGGGCTGAAAGCCGCCCCGCTCGACGGTGCGCACCACCAGGAAGATCTCGTCCGGGCGGCCGGCCGGGCCCCGCAGGGCCTGGTAGGAGAACACGGCGCCCGGCACCCCGGCGACGATGGCCAGGACCAGCGCCAGCGCGAGCCGCTCGAGGAGCCTCATGGCGGTCGCCTCATCCCAGGTAGAGGGCGATGAAGGTCCAGGCGATGGCCACGAGAAAGGCGGCCAGCGGCAGGAAGCCTCGCCCGGCGGCCCTCGGATTGCCCAGCGTCTGGCCCGCGATCGCCCGGGCGGCCCTCAGCGAGCCCCCGAGGCCGAGGAGGAGCAGGGTCAGCTGGAGCCCGGGGAGGGCGCCGAGCGGCATCCAGGTCCACGTGGTGGCCCGGGTGCCGAAGAGGTCCCAGCCCCAGCCGAAGGGGTCGGACAGCACGCGCGGGATGTACGAGAGGTTCGGCAGGACGACCGCCAGGGTGAAGGCCATCCAGGCCCCGAGGCTCAGGGGCACCAGCGCGTACGCATGGTCGACGAAGAGCCGGCGGACGCTCAGGTGCCAGGTGCCGGTCAGCGCCCGCGACAGCCACGCGGCCAGCAGGTGCGCGGCCGGCAGCGCGACGAGCGCGGTGCCGAGGAAGAGGGCGGCGTAGAGCAGGAACTCGACCGGGTCTTCCAGGTTCGCCCAGGACTTGATCCAGCCCCAGGGGCCGAGCTTGATCACCGAGTGGGCGAGCGCGGTGCCCAGCAGCAGCAGCGCGATCCAGGCCTCGTCGGCGCGCCGCCCGCGGGTGACGGCGAGATCGGCGCCAAAGGGCCGGAGGCGGAGGGCCACGTTGTCGTAGGGGCAGGCCTTCACGCACTCGGTGCAGAGCACGCAGTGGGTGTTGCGCAGCATGCCGCCGCCCGGGAACTGGAACGTCGGGCAAGGATAGGCGTCGCCGCCCCGGAAGCAGGCCTTGCTGCGGCAGTCGCGGCAGACGGCGAGGTCGCGCGCTCGCAGCTCGAGCGGCGCCGTCAGCGCGTAGACGCCGATCAGGCCGCCCACCGGGCACAGGTAGCGGCAGAACACTCGCCGCTCGAAGACGAGGTGCGTGAGCAGCGCGACGGCCGCGAAGCCGAGAAGCAGGAGCGACGTGACCAGCGGGCGGGTGGTGACGACGAGGCCGAACAGCACGAGGATCAGCAGCGCCCCGAAGGCCGGCCACGAGTTCTGCAGGGGCCGGGGCCAGGAGCGGCCGAGCCCGAGCGGCTGGTGGCGATGGCGGACGATGGCGCCGCGGGCCAGCCATTCGCCGGGCGCCGGGATCGGGCACATGGCGCACCAGAGCCGGCCGCCGAGCGGGATCAGGACGAGGACCAGGAGGCCCCACCACGCGAGCCACACGAAGATGGTCGAGAAGTTGATGGCACCGGTCGCCGTGCCGGCCAGGCCGGCCAGGACGATCACCGTGAAGAAGAAGAGGTTGGGCGCGATCAGCGCGAACTGCAGCGCGCGGCGCGCCAGCAGCCAGCGGAGCGGGCGCCACCGGGCGAGGTCCGGCCGCCGGCCGGACCGGGCCACGCCGGCCGAGGCCAGGAAGCCAACGAGGAGACTCAGCGCCCCGCCCCAGAGGGGCCAGCGGTTCGGCGTGACGACGATCTCGCCCACCATGAAGGGATGCAGCGGCCCGCAGATCACCGAGCAGCGGTAACGGAGCTTGCCCGCGCGCTCCGCGGGCACCGTCACCCCTACCTCCCGCCCTGGCAGTACCGTGGCGTCGATCCCGGTGCCCTCGACGGCGAAGCCGTGGGTGACGTCGCGCGACCTGATTCTGAAGGTGACGCGGTCACCGGCCTGGACGCTCACCCGCGGGGGCGAGAACTCGTACCGGCCGGCCAGGAGACGGACTTCCACCTCACGCCCCGCTCGCGAGCCGGCCCCGACCCCGGCCAGGGGCAGCAGGCCCAGGGCGAGGGCGGCGGTGCCGGAGGCGAGGCGTCTCACGTCAGCGGCCGAGGAGGGCGATGGAGGAGGGCGCCTTGCCCACCGGGACGGTCGCCACGACCGCCCGCTTCGCCGTCGCGATGACGGAGATGGTGTTGTCCTCCATGTTGGCGGTGTAGACGAAGTTGCCGTCCGGGGAGATGACCATGGTGTGTGGCATGCGCCCGACGGGGATCTGCGCCACCACGCGGGCAGCGGCCAGGTCGACCACCAGCACCTTGTGGCCCACCTCGCTGGCCACCCAGAGCGTCCGCCCGTCCGGCGCCATCGCCATGCCGTGCGAGTTGAGGCCCACGTCGATCTTGCCCGTGACGGTCCGGCTCGCCGCGTCGATGATGGACAGCTCGTTGGAGCCGGTGCTGCTCGCGTAGGCGCGGCGGCCGTCGGGCGTGAAGAGTGCCAGGTGAGGAAGGAAGCCCACGCGGACCCGGCTCACCAGGCGCCGGACCACCGTGTCGATGACGAAGATCTGGTGCGACTCGGCGCCGCCGACGAGCACCGTGCGGCCGTCGGGCGAGACCGAGGTGATGTGAGGCTCGGGCCCGGTGGGGATCCTCGCCGCCACGCGGGTGGCGGCCGTGTCGATCACGGCCACTTCCTGCGAGGTCTCGAGGCTGGCGTAGACGAACTTGCCGTCCGCCGCCATGGCCAGGTGGGTGGGCCGCAGGCCCAGCGGGATCTTCGCCGCGACTTTCTCGGTCGCCGCGTCGAAGACCCAGACCTGGTCGGCACCGGCCATGGTGACGTAGAGACGCTTGCCGTCCGGCGTCGCGACCACGAAGTGCGGGTCCTGGGCGGTGGGGATCGTGCGGATGACCTTGAGCGCGCGTCCGTCCACGACCGACAGCGTGTTGCCGCCCAGGTTCGTGACATAGAGCCGCGCGGGCTCGGCCCGCGCCTGGCCACCGAGGGCGAACAGCAGGAGCAGCGCCGTCATCGCCGCCTTCATCGAGCCACTCCTTTCGCGGCGGGGGCCGTCGGCTCAACCACCGCCATCAATCCTTCGATCGCCACGATCCTCACCCGGTCGCCCGGCGCGAGCGGGAGGGGCGACCGGTAATTCCACAGCTCGCCCTCGCAGCGGACGATGCCCGTTCGCCCATCTCCCGCCACGACGACGCCTTCCTTGCCTCGCATCCCTTCGCTCCCGGTCAGCACGGGGTGGTACATCGCGCGCAGGGCGGGGACGCCGATGGCGAGCGACAGCAGCGCGAGCGGCACGTACAGCGTCAGCGCCTCCGGGAGGGGCAAGATGGCGAACACGATCAGGCCCGCCAGCGGCAGGAGGAACGGGAGGTGGCAGAGCATCGCTCGCTCAGCGAGGCAGCCCGGACTCCCAGGTGAAGACGCGCTCGGCCACACCGCCCACGTCCTTGACCACGATGCGCAGCGGCGTGCCGGCCTCGGATGCGGCGAAGGTGAGGACGGCCTGGCGGTGGTGACCGCCGCCGGTCGCCTCCACTGCAGTCGGCGCCACGTCGGTGCCGTCGGGTTTCCTCAGCGCGACTGCGCGCTCCAGGGCGATGGCGTCGAGTGCGACCGAGTGGGTGTCCAGCACGATCCTGACCTTCACGGGGGCGCCGGCGCCGTCGGCCGGCAGCAGGGTGGCGGCGACGGTGACGGGACCCCTGGCGTCGCGCCGGGTGAGCGACTCCTCGGCCGGGGCCGCGGCCGGGGCGAGCAGGGGGATCGCGAAGAAGAGCACGCGCAGGATGGGATGCATGTCAACCCCTCCCTTCGTCCGTTGTCGGGCGACACTCTTGTCGAGTGATCGACGATTTCGTCGAGATGGAACTCGGGCCGCCACCCCTCACGGGCAGCGGGGCAGTCAGCGGCGAGGAGGCGGAGTGGTCGGGTCGATAGCCGTCCAGTAGACGGCGCGGGCGTGCCCCGGCGCCAGGCGCTCGAGGGTGGGGAGCGTGGGGACGACGGCGAAGGTCACCGCCAGCGCCAGGATCAATCCGCAGAGACCGGCGCTGGCGGAGTGATGGCCCGCGGCGTCGAGCAGGCAGAGCCCGGCGGCGAGGAGCAGGCCGATCACCGCGAGCCCGAGAATCTGGCGCATCGCCCGTGCCGTCATCTGGCAGGCATTGCTAGCAAGAAGCCTGCCAGTCCAGGAGAGTGTCCGACAAGCCGGCGAGGATCGCGCATTCGTCGGGACGGGGAACCGCGACCGGGGCACCCACGGGTGGGGCGCCACCCCACCCGCTGGGACGAGCGCGCCCCATGGACTGCGCGCTGCCCGGGCCCGACTCCTGTCCGCCATCGGAGCCGGAGCCGTTCGACTCACGAGGAAAGAGATTCTTGACAGCTCCGGCGAGCCATGTACAGGGTTAACCTGCCATGGGCCAGGGCCGATCGCAATCCCAGACGTTGTACGAACCGCTGGAGCAAGACCAGGCCCCCGAAATGCGTGAGCGACGAACCCCCAAAGCTGATTCGGATATTTCGGGGCCCTCGCGGCATAACACCAAAACCCTACTGAAAGTGAGGTTTCGGTGCAACGCCCCAGAAGTCGCCTTCGAACAGGCGTCATCGGCTCGACCGCGGCCTCTGGCTGCATGATGGCGCCGGATTCAGGTTAACGCGTGTTGCCCGGGCACCGCCGTCTGGTTCGACTGCATCATGTGATCGCGGCTTTCACCGCCCTCGCCCTGCTCGGCCACGTCGCTCACGCTCGGGCCGAAACGATGGGCCATGCGACGGTGGCGCCCTCGGCACACGCGCACGCCGACGAGGGGCTGTTCGCCGATCATCACGCCGCGCACCCGAGACCCTGCCAGGCGGTGCGTACGGCGCCGACGACGGTCGCTTCCGGTCCGGCCGCCCCGGTAGCCTTGGTGGTGCCGGGCCGTGAGGTCACGCGCGCCGTCACGCCCGTCCTCGGCTCGTCGCCGCGGCTGTTCCTCCTGCACGCCGCGCTCCTGATCTAAATTAGCTCCGCCTCGTCCCCCGCGTTCGCTCCGCTCGTGGTCGCGTGCGGTCGCACGGCCGCGCGCGGCCGAACTGCCCGTGGGCCCGGGGCCCCGGCCAGGCCGGTCACACACCGCAAACTGACCCGATCCGGAGGAGACGAGCCGTGCAAGGTTCCCGACCGAGTCCCGTGCTGGCAGTGTGGGTTGCAGCCTTCGTGGCCGTGGCGCCTGGTCGGGTGGCCGCGGAGCAGGCGGCCGCCCCGCCCGGTAAGTTCCTCGCGCTGGCGGACCTCGAGCGCATGGCGCTCGACCGGAACCCGACGGTGGCCCAGGCCGAGGCCGTCGTGCGCTCGGTCCTTGGCCGCAAGGTCCAGGCCTCGCTCTACCCGAACCCGATCGCCGGCTACGAGGGGTCCGACATCACGGCCCGGCAGCCGGGCCGGGGCAAGCACTTCCTGTGGGTCCAGCAGTCGATCATCACGGCCGGCAAGCGCAGGTACGTGCAGGCGGCGGTCGCCCAGGAGCAGGTGCACGCCGAGGCTGAGCGCGAGATGCAGCGACACCGCGTGCTGAACGCGGTGAGACTGCTCTACTACGAGGCGCTGGGCGCCTGGCGCACCGTCGAGATCCGCCGCGACCTGGTCCGCATCATCCGCGAGGCCGTCGAGGTATCCGAGGAGCTGTTCAATGTGGGGCAGGCCGACCGGCCCGACGTGCTCGAGGTCGAGGTGGAGGCACAGCGCGCCGAGGTCGAGCTGGCCCGCGCCGAGCACGACCTGGCTCGCGTCTGGCAGGAGCTGGCCGCGATGGTCGGCGAGCCGGAGCTGCCGCTCACGCCGCTGGCCGGCGACCTCGAGGCCGAGGTGCCGGCGATCGACGAGGAGGCGGTCCGGGCTGCCGTCCTCCGTGACAGCCCGGAACTCCGGATCGCCCGAGCCCGGGTGGAGCACACCCGGGCCTCCCTCGGGCGGGCCCGCGCCGACCGCTTCCCGAACTTCTTCGTCCGTGCCGGGGGCGGCTACAACTTCGACCGTTTCGCGCCGGGCAAGGACGTGGGCGCGGAGTTCTTCGTGGAGGTCGGCGTCCCGCTGCCGATCTTCGATCGCAACCAGGGCAACATCGCCCAGGCCGAGGCGCAGCTGCGCCTCGCCGAGGCCGAGCTGCGACGGACGGAGCTGGCCCTGCGCAGCCGCCTGGCGGCCGCCCTGCGAGGCTATCGCGATGCGCTCGGGACCGTCCAGCGCTACCAGGAGGCGGTGCTGGGGCGCGCCCAGCAGGGGTACCGGCTCTATCTCGAGCGCTTCCGGGAGATGGCCGCCGCCTACCCGCAGGTGCTCATCGCCCAGCGCAACCTGGCCCAGGTGCGGGCCGACTACGTGCGGGCGCTGGTCGACGTGTGGCAGAACGCGGTCCTTCTCCGCGGCCTGCTCCTCACGGGCGGGCTCGAACCCCCCGAGGCGGTGCCGGGCGAGCCACCCGTGACCCTGGAGACCGTTCCGTTCACCGTCACGCCGTAGGGAGATGACATCGATGAGCAAACCCACGTCGACGTTTCTCAGGCGACGGACGTTTCTGCAGGCTGGGCTCGGGCTGCTGACCGGGGTCTTCGGCGCCGCCGGCAAGGCCCGGG
>JBBIOF010000028.1:0-12488 GCA_037443505.1 Candidatus Rokuibacteriota bacterium | reverse complement strand
CGCCCAGGCACCGCCGCGCCCGCTCGGGGCCCCGCGCCAGCGACGCCCACTCGGCCCGGCCCAGGAAGGCCCTGGCGGTCCAGAGCGCGCCCAGCGAGAGCAGCACCAGGATCACGCAGATGACGTAGCCGTCCACGTCGCTCATGCCGACGGTGGTGACCCTGAGGTAGGCCTGGGGCGCCAGCAGCTTCGTGTAGTTCAGCATGAGCGGCGTGCCCAGGTCGTCGATCACGCGGATGAAGGCCACCAGGGCCCCCGCCACGAACCCCGGGAACGCCAGGGGCAGCGTCACCCGCCGGAAGAGCCGCCAGCCCCGGCACCCCAGCACCTGGGCGGCCTCCTCGGCCGCGGGATCGAGGCCCTGGAGCGCCGCGGCGGTGTTGATGAGGATGAAGGGGAAGTAGTGGAGGGTCTGGACCAGCACGACCCCCCAGAGCCCCTCCATGAACGGCACGCTCACGCCCAGCGTGTCGAGCAGCAGGAGGTTCACCACGCCGCTCCGGCCGAGGATCTGCTGGAAGGCGACGGCGCCGACGAAGGGCGGGATCACCAGCGGCAGCACGGCCAGCGTCTGGACCAGGCCGCGGCCCGGGAAGTCGCAGCGCGCCAGGAGCACGGCCAGCGGCAGCGCGATCAGGCTGCCCAGCACCACCGCCGCCGCGCCGGCCAGGAGCGTGTTGCCCAGCGCCTCGCGGAAGAGCGGCCGCGCGAAGAAGGCGGCGAAGTGTCCCAGCGTCGGGCCCGAGGGCGAGGCGACGGCGACCCCGAGCACCTGGACCAGCGGGTAGACGATGAAGAGGCCGAGGATGGCCAGCAGCCCGAGGAAGAGCGCCAGCTGACCCCGCGCGCCCGCTCGCGTGACGAGGAGGCCCGGCAGCGCCCGGGAGGCGGCCTCGCTCACGGCTGGCCGTCCGGCCTAGCGGGCGGCGGCCAGGGCCTGCTCCGCCAGCGCCTTCGCCTTCGCGTAGCCGGCCTTGGCGAAGGCGTCCCACTCGGTCTCGTGCCTGGCCTTCACGTCCGCCTGCTTCTTGAAGGCGTCGTTCAGCGCCCGGTCGGCCTTCCGGTCGTCGATGGGCACGGCCGAGGCCAGCGCCCGCGCCTCCCGCAGCAGCGCCTCGGCCCGGGACACGTCCCTGCCGCCGCTCCGGGCGCTGGCCACCGCCGCCCCGGCCCGGTGGATGGCGCCCCAGGCGGCCCGGAGCTCCGCCAGGCGGAACGTGACCACCTGGTCGAAGAGGGCGTTGACGATGTTCACGCGCGAGGATGACAGCCGGGCGTCGAACTTCACGCCGCCCATCCTGAGCTGGAACGGGTTCGGGTAGCCCTTGGGGCCCCTGGCGTAGAGGGCCGGCACCACCGGCAGCCGCCCGATCTGCGGCGAGAAGAGGAGCATCTGGCCCTCGTCCGACAGCAGGTAGGCGATGAACCGGTCGGCGTTGCTGCCGTTGGGCGCGCCCCTGACCTTGCCCACGCTGGCCGGTACCACGGCGGTGAGCGAGGGATAGGCGAAGTCCACCGGCTGGCCGGACGCGATGGCGCTGAGCCCGAAGAAGTCGATGACGACGCCGATCCCGTACTGGCCGGAGATGACCGCCTCCGGCGTGCCGAAGGACCGCTCGGTGATGGTGCCCATGTTGCCGCCGGCCGCCAGCAGGATCTCCCAGCCCTTCTGCCAGCCGTAGGCCTGGAGGATCACCTCCACGGTGAGGTGCGTGGTGCCGCTGCGGGACGGCGCGCTCATCACCAGGTGGCCGTGGTAGCGCGGGTCGGTGAGGTCCGCCCACTCGCGGGGCGCGGGCAGCCGGTGCGCCTGGAGATACCGCGTGTTCCACATCAGGCCGTAGCCGGAGATGGCGAAGCCGAAGTACTGGCCGTCGGGGTCGTGGATGGGGAAGTCACCGATCCGCGCCGGGATGCGCGGGGGTCCGGCCTGGGGCACGGCGACCTTCTCCAGGAGCCCCTCCTGCTTGAGCGTGAGGAAGGCGTCCACCGACGAGGCCCAGAAGACGTCGGCGTCGGGCCGGGCCCGCGTCTCCCGGAGGTAGGTCACGCCCTGGTTGGTTTGCTGCTGCTTGACCACGACCCTGACGCCGGGCGTGGCGGCCTCGAAGGCCTTCTTGTACGCCTCGAACAGCTCCTTGGGAAAGGAGGTGACGACCACCACCTCGCTGGCGGCGGCCGGGGCGGTCGCCAGGGCCAGCGCCACCAGGACGAGCGCGACGCGCGTTCCCACCGTCATAGGTCCTCCGCGCGGACGCCGCCGGCGTCCGCCGCTACGCGAAGAACGGCACCAGCATCAGCACCGCGCCCCCGGCCACCACCGAGGCGATCTGGCCGGCGGTGTTGGCGCCGGCCGCGTGCATGATCAGGTGGTTGTGCGGGTTGGCCTCCAGCCCCACCTTCTGGACGACCCGCGCCGCCATGGGAAAGGCGGAGATCCCGGCCGCCCCGATCAGGGGATTGATCTTCCGGCCGGAGGCCACGTACATCGCCTTCCCGAACACCACCCCGGCGGCGGTGCCCACGGCGAAGGCGACGACGCCCATGACGTAGATCATGATCGTCTCCGGCCGGAGGAAGTCCTCGGCCGCCATCATACCGCCGACGGTGAGGCCCAGCAGGATGGTCACGATGTTGGCCATCTCGTTCTGCGCGGCCAGGGACAGGCGCTCCAGCACGCCCGACTCCCGCAGGAGGTTGCCGAACATCAGGGTGCCGATGAGGGGCGTGGCCTTGGGCGCGATGAGCCCGGTGACCAGGATGGTCACCACCGGGAACAGGACGCGGGTGCGGGGCGAGACCCTCCGGGCCCGCGCGGGCATCACCACCCGGCGCTCGGCGTGGGTGGTGAGGGCCCGCATGATGGGCGGCTGGATGATGGGCACCAGCGCCATGTAGGAGTACGCCGCCACCACGATGGCCGCCGCGTACCGGGTGCCCAGCACGGTGGCCACGTAGATGGAGGTGGGCCCGTCGGCGGAGCCGATGATGCCGATGGAGACCGCGTCCCTGAAGGTGAAGTCGAAGAGCCGGAGACCGCCTTCCCCCACCAGGTAGGCCAGGAAGAAGGTGCCGAAGATCCCGAACTGGGCGGCCGCGCCCAGGAAGACGGTGTACGGGCGCTCCAGCAGGGAGCCGAAGTCGATCATGGCCCCCACCCCGATGAAGATCAGCAGGGGAAACAGCTCGGTGTCGATGCCGGCCCGCTTGAGGACGCCGAGGAAGCCCTCGGCGCCCGTGACCCCGCCCAGGGGGATGTTCGCCAGGATGATGCCGGTGCCGATGGGCACCAGGAGCACCGGCTCCACCTGCCGCGCGATGCCCAGGTAGATGAGCAGGCCGCCCAGCCCGAGCATGACGGCCGCCTGCCAGGTGAGGGCCAGGACGCCCAGGATCTCGCCGTCAGGCATTCCCCTGCCCGGCCGTCCCGGCGCCGGCCTCCCGGCGCCCCGCCTCCCGCGCCGCCCCCAGCCACCGGTTCAGCGCGCTCATCGCCAGGACGAGCACGCCCAGCGTGAGGAAGACGATGCCCATGCCCGCCAGGACGAACCAGAAGGCGCCCAGCACGGGTGGGACCGGCCCTAGCCCTCGATGATCGCCAGCGGGTCCCCGGCCTCGACGCGCTGGCCGGCCGCGATGGGGAGCGCCTTCACCGTCCCGGTCACGGGGGCGACGATGGGTAGCTCCATCTTCAGGGCCTCGAGGATGCAGATGCGGTCACCCTCGGCGATGGCCTGGCCCGCCTGGGCGTGGACCCGGAGGATCTTTCCCGGCGCCGGTGCCTCCACGATCTGTTCGGCCACGTCGTCGCGCTCCTTCGATCGAAGCTGTCGCTGAACCGCGGTACGCTACCACGCGCCGGGCCGGGCAGTCAAAGCGGCGGCCGCGCGGGCGCGCGCTGCAGCGGCGGCCCTAGGCCGCTTGCACCACGGCGGCCCACGCGGGCGCGGGGTGAGCACCGCGTCCCGCCCGCCGTGATACTGTTGCACGGGCCGCGCGCCTGGCGGCCGGGCCGCCCGCCCGGCGCGCCGCACGGGCTGCCAGCGTGGGTCGGAGGAGGATCGACGCGATGCACTTCGAGCTGTCCGACGAGCTGAAGGCGCTCGTACAGGTGGTCCGGGAGTTCGCCGCGGAGAAGATCACGCCGTTCGTGGCGCAGTGGGACCGCGAACACTACTTCCCCTACCGCGAGGTGGTCAAGCCCATGGCGGAGCTCGGGTTCCTGGGCACCGTGATCCCCGAGGAGTACGGGGGCAACAACATGGGCTGGCTCGCGGCCATGATCGTGTCCGAGGAGATCGCCCGCGCGTGCAGCTCTCTCCGCGTGCAGGTCAACATGGAGACGCTGGGCTGCGCGTTCCCCATCCTCCGCTACGGGTCGGAGGCGCTCCGACGGAAGTACGTCCCGCGGCTGGTGAGCGCCGACTACCTGGGCGGGTTCGCCATCACCGAGCCCACCGCGGGCTCCGACGTCATGGCCATCAAGTCCACCGCCCGGGACGCGGGCGACCACTGGATCCTCAACGGCTCCAAGACGTGGATCTCCAACGCCACGCTGGCCGACGTGATCGTCTACTACGCCTACACCGAGGGCACGCCCCGGGGCCGGGCGCTCTCGGCGTTCGTCCTGGAGCCGAAGAACACGGAGGGCGTGAGGACGTCCGACCTCGGCAAGATGGGGTCCCACCTGTCCCCCACGGGCGAGATCACCCTGGAGAACGCCCGGATCCCCAAGGAGAACATCCTGGGCCAGCCCGGGGACGGCGCCGCCATCGTCTTCGGCTCCCTGAACCAGACACGCCTGTCGGCGGCGGCAGGCGCCGTGGGCCTGGCCCAGGCCTGCCTGGACCAGGTGGTCCGCTACTGCAACGAGCGCGAGCAGTTCGGCCAGCCGATCGGGCGCTTCCAGATGAACCAGGACATGGTGGCGCAGATGGCCACCGAGATCGAGGCCGCGCGGCTCCTGGTGTACCGGGCCGCCTGGCAGAAGGACCAGGGCAACCTGGGCAACACGCTCGAGGTGGCGCAGGCCAAGTACCTGGCGGGCGAGGTCGCCAACCGGGCGGCCAACTACGCCATGCGCATCCTGGGCGCCTACGGCTACTCGACCGAGTACCCGGTGGAGCGCTACTACCGGGACGCCCCCACGTACTTCATGGTCGAGGGCTCGGCCAACGTGTGCAAGATGATCATCGCGCTGGACCAGCTGGGCTATCGCAAGGCCAACCGCTGAGCGGAGGACGACCCCCCCATGCGCCCGTACTTCGCGACCATGGACCCGCTGGGCCGGCCGCTCAGGCCGGCCGACGTCGAGGAGATGGCGGCCAACCGCGAGCAGGTCGCCGCGGTGCTGGCGGAGCTTGATGCCGAGGTGCGCCGGGTCAGGAGCGCAGGGATTCCCGCGGAGAAGATCCACCAGCGAGGCGAGATGACGGTCTGGGACCGCATCGAGTACCTGGTGGACCCGGGGACCTTCTGCCCGCTCCACACCCTCTACGACCCGCGCGGAAACGAGGAGGGGACCACCGGCGTGGTGGACGGCCTGGCCCGGATCGGCGGCCGCTGGTGCGTGGTCATCGGGTTCGACAACAAGGTCCTGGCCGGGGCCTGGCTGCCCGGGCAGGCCGAGAATCAGCTCAGGGCGACCGACCTGGCCAAGCGGCTGCGCGTGCCCCTGGTCTGGCTGGTGAACTGCTCGGGCGTCAAGCTCACGCAGCAGGACGAGGTCTACCCCGACCGCCGCGGGGGCGGCACCACCTTCTTCCGGCACGCGGAGCTCGAGAAGCTGGGCGTGCCGGTCCTGGCGGCGATCTACGGGACGAACCCCGCCGGCGGCGGCTACCAGAGCATCAGCCCCATGCTGCTGTTCGCCCACAGGAACGCCAACATGGCGGTGGGCGGCGGTGGCATCGTGAGCGGCATGAGCCCCCGGGGCGTCTTCGATGAGGCCGGCGCCGAGCAGATCATCGAGGCCACCCGCCGCTTCCAGGAGGTCCCGCCGGGCAGCGTCCGCATCCACCACGACGCCACCGGGTTCTTCCGCGCCGTGTTCGACAAGGAGACGGAGGTGCTGGACGCGCTCAAGGCGTGCGTGGCCCAGATGCCGGCGTACCACCCGGACGTGTTCCGGGTGGCCCCGCCCGCCGCGCCGCGGTTCCCCGCGTCCGACCTCGCCTCCCTGGTCCCCATGAACCCCAAGGCCGTCTACAGCTTCGAGGACGTGCTGGCCCGCCTGGTGGACGGCAGCGAGCACCTGGAGTTCCGGCCTGGCTTCGGCCCCGAGGTCTACACCGGCCTGGTCAAGGTCGACGGCTTCCTGCTGGGCGTGGTGGGCAACCGCCAGGGCCTGCTGGGCACCGCCTACCCGGAGTACACCACCCAGTACATCGGCATCGGCGGCAAGCTCTACCGGCAGGGCCTGATCAAGATGAGCGAGTTCGTCACGCTCTGCGGCCGGGACCGCGTGCCCGTCGTCTGGTTCCAGGACACCACCGGGATCGACGTGGGCGACGACGCCGAGAAGGCGGAGCTGCTGGCCCTGGGCCAGTCGCTGATCTACTCCATCGAGCAGACCGACCTGCCCATGATGCTGGTGGTGCTGCGGAAGGGGTCGGCGGCCGCGCACTACATCATGGGGGGGCCCACCGCCAACAACCACAACGCCTTCACCCTGGGCACCCCGGCCACCGAGATCTACGTGATGCACGGGGAGACCGCGGCCGTGGCCTCGTTCTCCCGGCGGCTGGTCAAGGAGAAGGAGGCGGGCCGGCCCCTCGGGCCGGTGATCGAGCAGATGAACGCCCTGGCCCGGCAGTACCACGAGCAGTCACGGCCCATCTACTGCGCGCGGCGCGGCTTCGTGGACGAGGTGGTGCGCTTCGAGGACCTCCGCCGCTACATGGCGGCCTTCGCGGGCGCCGCCTACCAGAACCCGGCCTCCATCTGCCCGCAGCACCACATGCTGCTGCCACGGCTCATCCGGTCGCAGGTCGTCCGGGGGCTCGAGCGGCCCCGGAAGGGCGCGCAGGCTACTTGACTCGATGGGGGGCTCCGGGCGCCCCCCATACCCCCCCATACGCTCGGGGCGCCCCGGCCCAGCCGTGGCGCCCCTCGATCAGAGCCGGATCGGATTGAAGTCGGTGTCGTAGTCGAACGTGTCGATCCGCTCCTGCGCCTTGAGCCACCCCACCGCGGCGTAGGTGAGCGGCGTCGCCAGCGCCTCGTAGAGCACCTTGAGGCCCCACTGGCCGGCGACCACGCGGGCCAGGACCGCCCCCGGCACGGTGCCGGCGAAGGCGAGGGTCACGAACACCCCGGTGTCGAAGGCCTGCCCCACCAGGGTCGAGCCGATGGTCCTGAGCCACAGCCACCGGCCCCCGGTGAGGACCTTCAGCCGGGCCAGGACGAAGGCATTGGCGAACTCCCCGGCCAGGTACCCGGCGAACGAGGCGGCGACGATGCGGGGGGTCTGCCCGAGGATCTCCGCGTAGGCGGCCTGCCCCTGCCAGAACGGGGCGGGCGGGATCTCCCCGCCCGCCCACACGGCCAGCACCATGACCCCGTTGCAGGCGAACCCCAGCCAGATGACCCGCCGGGTCGCCGCGTACCCCCACACCTCGGTGAGGACGTCGCCGAAGACGTACGAGAGGGGGAAGACGATGACCGCCACGGAGACCACCAGGCCCCCGACGGCCACCAGCTTGGGCGCGATGACGTTGGCGGTGAGCAGGCAGGTGATGAACAGGGCCGCGCAGGTCAGGAAGCGCCAGCTCACGAAAGTGTAGTATAGTCACCCGCGCCAACTCTTGTCCGGAGGAAGACGCGCCATGAACACGCGGCTCGGACTCGTCGCCACCGTCGTCGTCGCGGTCCTCGTGCTCGCCGCGGGACCGGCCCTGGCCCAGTGCCAGCTGGGGGTGCCCTCGATCAAGCTCGGGGTGCAGGGTGCTGCCTCCGGCACCCACGCCGACTACGGCAAGCAGATCGAGATGGGCGCCACGCTGGCCATCGAGGAGATCAACGCCGCCGGCGGCATCCTCGGCTGCAAGCTCGAGATGAAGTTCATGGACGAGGAGCTGAAGCCGGCCACCGCCGTGAAGAACGTGCGCTACCTGGTGACGGAGTGGGGCGCCCACTTCCTCTACGGCGTGGACTCCAGCGGGTCGGCCATGGCCATCGGCCCGGTCCTGCCCGAGCTCAAGCGCATCCACTTCTTCACCCACGCGGCCACCCACCGGCTCACCGAGGAGCTGGTGGCCGACAAGAAGATCAAGGAGATCGTGCGGGTGAGCGTGCCCGTCTACCAGGACGGGATCCTGGCGGCCCTGGCCTTCAAGGACCGCAAGGACATCAAGCGGTGGGCCAACATCGGGGCCGACTACGAGTACGGCTACACCTCCTGGAACCTCTTCAAGGACACGCTGAAGAAGTTCCGCCCCGACGTCGAGTTCGTGGCCGCCGCCTGGGCGCCCTTCCGCACCTCGGACTTCTCCACCCACATCTCGGCGGTCATGGCGCAGAAGCCCGACGCCATCTTCTCCACGCCGTGGGCGGGCGAGGCGGTGACGCTGCTGCGCCAGGCCCTGCTCCAGGGCGTGTTCGACCAGACCAAGGCCTGGTGGCAGGCCATGGGCGGCTCCGTGGACGTGCTGGAGGGCATCGGGCCGGACGTGAAGGCCGACAAGTTCAAGGGCAAGCTCTGGGCCACGGCCCGCTACATCCACAACTGGCCGGACACGCCGGAGAACAAGGCCTTCGTGGAGCGGTTCCAGAAGCGGTGGAACCGGCTCCCCAACTACTCGGCCGAGACCACCTACTCCGCCATCATGATCACCCGGGCCGCGGTGGAGAAGGCGAAGAGCCTCGACACCGACAAGGTCCTGGGGGCCCTGGAGGGCATGGAGATCAAGACCCCGGGCGGCGTCCGGACCTTCCGCGCCGTCGACCACCAGTTCGTCTACAACGTCCCGGCCGGCCGGGTGACGGTGGACCCGAAGTACCCGATCCCGGTGCTGGGCAACCTCCTGGTGGTGCCGGCCAAGGACTACTACCGGCACCCGCCCTTCACGCCGATCGCCGCGACCAAGTAGCCCTCGCGCCCGCGAGGGGCGCCCGGACGGGTCCGGGCGCCCCTCCTGAGGACCTCGCGTGCTCTCCACCCTCGCGTTCCAGGGCCTGATCGGTGCGTCGCTCGCCATGTACCTGTGGCTCATCTCGGCGGGCCTCACCATCATCTTCGGCGTCCTCCGGATCGTGAACTTCGCCCACGGCAGCCTCTTCATGGTGGGGGCCTACCTGGCCTTCACGTTCTACGGCCAGCTCGGCTGGCCGTTCGCGGCGGCCATCGCGGCGAGCCTGGTGGGCGTGGGGCTCCTGGGCCTGGTGATGGAGCGCGGCTTCCTCCGCCACATCTACGGGATCGACGAGGCCTACCAGCTCCTGCTCACCTTCGGCTTCATCCTCATCCTGGACGACGCCGTGAAGCTGGTCTGGGGCGGGGTCTTCCGGATCCCCCCCATCCCCGCCTTCCTGGACGGTGCCTGGACGCTCTTCGGCCGGCCCTTCCCCATCTACAACGCCTTCGTGATCGCCCTCGGCCTGGTGGTGGCGGCGGGGCTGTGGCTGCTGTTCGAGAAGACCTGGTGGGGGCGTACGGTGCGGGCCACCGCCTCCGACCGCGAGATGGCCAACGCCATCGGCGTCAACGTGCCCCGCGTCTTCTCCGGCGTCTTCGTGTTCGGCTCGATGCTGGCGGCCATGGGCGGGGCGCTGGGAACGCCGGTACGCGTGGTCGCCCCGGGCATCGGGGCCGAGATGATCATCCAGGCCTTCATCATCACCGTCATCGGCGGCCTGGGGAACCTGAAGGGCGCCTTCATCAGCTCCATCATCGTGGGGGTGCTGAGCGCCTACGGCACGCTCTTCTTCCCGGTCTTCGAGCTGTTCTTCATCTTCGTGATCATGGCGGCGGTCCTGCTGGTCCGGCCGCAGGGCCTCTTCGCCCGGTGAGCGCGCGCCGTGGGTGACCGCTACGCGCGCGCGTTCCCCCTGGTGGCCGGGGCGTTCGTGGCCCTGCTGGCCGTGCTGCCGTGGGTGGCCGGCCGCTACACGGTCTACCTGGCCATCCAGATCCTGATCCTCGCCATCTTCGCGCTGGGCTTCAACGTGCTCTTCGGCTACACGGGGCTCCTCTCCTTCGGCCAGGCGGGCTTCTTCGCGGTGGGCGCCTACGCGTGCGGCAAGATCCTGCTCGCGACGCCCCACCTCCTCCTGGGGCTCCTGGGCGGCGTGGTCGCCGCGGGCGTGGCCGCGCTGGTCCTGGGCGTGCTGTCCGTGCGGCACACGCGGATCTACTTCTCCATGCTCACGCTGGCCTTCGGGATGATGATCTACTCCATCGCCTGGAAGTGGCGGGACTTCACCGGCGGCGACGACGGCCTGGTGGGCATCCCGCGCGCGCCCATCGTCCTGCCCGGCCTCGGCAGCCTGACCTTCGCCACCGTGGAGCGCTACTACTACGTGGTGGCGGCGGCGGCGCTGCTGGCCATGTGGGTGGCCTGGCGGCTGGTGCACTCGCCGCTGGGGCTCACGCTCCAGGCCATCCGCGACAGCGAGAGCCGCGTGGACTTCGCCGGCATCCCCGTGCGGCGCTACCGGCTGGCGGCCTTCACCGTGGCCGGGCTCTACGCGGGGCTGGCGGGCGCCCTGCTGCCGCCGCTGGAGAACACCGTCACGCCGCCCATCGCCCACTGGTCCACCTCGGCCGAGCCGGTGCTGGCCACCCTGATCGGCGGCATGACCTCCTTCACCGGGCCCATCGTGGGCGCCGCCCTGTTCTTCATCATCAAGGACATCATCGTCCGCTTCACCGAGCACTGGCTCATCTGGTACGGGGCCATCGTCATCGTGCTGGTGCTCGGCTTCCGGGGCGGCGTCGTGCGCATGGTGACCGACCACCTCCTGCCCCGGATCCTCGGCCGGCCGTGACGGACCTGCTGCGCGTCGACGGGCTCCACAAGCGGTTCGGCGAGCTGCGCGCCATCGACGGCGTGGACCTCGCCCTGCCGGCGGGCCGGCTCACGGCCATCATCGGGCCCAACGGCGCCGGCAAGAGCACCTTCATCAACCTGGCCACGGGCGCCCTGGCGGCCGACCGGGGGCGCATCTGGTTCAAGGGCGAGGACGTCACGCGCCTGCCCGCCCACCGCCGCGTGCGGCGCGGGCTGTCCCGCTCGTTCCAGATCATGAACATCTTCCCGCGCCTCACGGTGCTGGAGAACGTGCTGGTGCCCGTGCTCGCGCGGCGTGGCCGCACCGGCCGCCCGCTGGCCCGCGTGGAGGCGCAGCGTGAGGCCGTGGGGGAGGCCGAGCGCATCCTGGTGGCCGTCGGCCTGGGCGACCGGCGCAACCATCCGGCGGGCATCCTGGCCCACGGCGACCAGCGGCTCCTGGAGCTGGGCATCGCGGTGGCGCCGGGGCCCGAGCTCTGCTTCCTCGACGAGCCCTCCTCGGGGCTCACCCCGGTGGAGCGCGCGGTGGTCCTGGACCTGATCCGCAAGCTCGCCGGCGAGCGGCGGACCACCTTCGTGGTGGTCGAGCACGACATGGACGTCGTCTTCTCGCTGTCGGAGTGGATCGTGGTGATGAACCGCGGCCGCGTCCTGGCCCAGGGCCCGCCGGAGGCGATCCGCGCGAACCGGGAGGTGCGCGAGATCTACCTGGGCGAGGAGGTGTAGCGGCGCCATGCTCGAGGTCCGCGACCTGGTGACCGCCTACGGCCAGAGCCTGGTGCTGCACGGCGTCTCCCTGGAGGTGCGCGCCGGCGAGATCGTCTGCCTCCTGGGCCGGAACGGGGCGGGCAAGACCACCACCCTGCGCAGCATCATGGGGCTCACCCGCCCCCGGAGCGGCCGCGTGGCCTTCGAGGGCCGGGACATCACCGCCCGCCAGCCCTTCGAGATCGCCCGCCTGGGCATCGGCTACGTGCCCGACGACCGGCGCATCTTCCCCGACCTCACCGTCGAGGAGAACCTCCAGATCGTCCGCCGGGTCACCCGGCGCGAGGGGCGCTGGAACCTCCAGCGCGTGTGGGACCTCTTCCCCGTCCTCCGCGACCTCCGCGCCAACCGGGGGACGGGCCTGTCGGGCGGCGAGCAGAAGATGCTGGCCATCGGCCGGGCCCTCATGGGCAACCCGACCCTGCTGATCCTCGACGAGCCCTCCGAGGGGCTGAGCCCGCTGATGGTCAGGACGCTGGTGGGCGCCATCCACCAGATCCGCGGCGAGGGGGTCACCCTCCTGATCGCCGACCAGAACGTGAAGTTCGCGCGGCGGGCGGCCGAGCGCGGCTACATCATCGAGAAGGGCGCCATCCGCTACGAGGGCCGCCTCGAGGACCTGTGGGTGAACGAGGAGGTCGTCCGGAAGTACCTGGCGGTCTAATTTAGCCGCGCCGCCGCGCGCCCGCGCTACACGTTGGTCGTGATGGA
>JBBIOF010000027.1:0-12620 GCA_037443505.1 Candidatus Rokuibacteriota bacterium | reverse complement strand
GCGCCGCTGGCGGTCGCGGCCGCCTCGGCGGAGGACGGGCGCTTCGACTTCGCCGTGCCCGTGAAGCGCAACGCTGCGAGTCCGCTGGAGCTGGTCGCCACGGGCGCTTCCGGCGCCGGCCTGGCGGGCGCCCCCACGCGCGTCACCGTCGTCCACGACGACGTCGCCCCGGGCGTCGCCATCCTGGCGCCGGCGCCCGGTGCCGTCGTCCGCGGCCAGGCCGCCCTCCGGGCCCGCGGCGCCGACGAGGGCAGCGGAGTCGCAACGGTCTCCTTCACGGTCGATGGCCGCGTGGTCGGGACGGCGGCGGCGGGCGATCCGCCACGGGAGGTCACGGCCACGGTCGTCCTCGACACGTCCGGGTTCTCCGACGGGCGCCATGCCCTGGGGGTGCTGGCGGCCGACCGGGCGGGGAATTCTGCGGCCGTCTCCCAGGCGCTCGTGGTGGACAACACACCGCCGGAGACGGGGATCGCCGAGGGGCCCAGCGGGGAGATCGGCGACGTCTCGGCCGTCTTCACCCTCTCCGGGGCCGACAACCTCACGCCGGAGCCGGCGCTCCTGTACTCGTGGCGGATGGACGGGGGACCCTGGTCGGCGTTCGCCCCGGGCACGCGGGTCCCCGTCGAGGGCCTGGCTCCCGGGCCGCACCTCTTCGAGGCGAAGGCACGCGACGAGGCGGGCAACGAGGATCCGAGCCCCGCGCGAAGGGAGTTCGTGGTGAGCGTGCTCGCCGTCCGCATCGACGATCCGGCCGATGGTGCGGCGCTGGAGTCCGGCGTCCAGGTGGTCCGCGGCACGGTGCAGGCTGGCGGCCGGGAGGTGGGCGTCACGGTGAACGGCGTCCAGGCCGCCGTGCACGGCACCAGCTTCTCCGCGGCGGTGCCGGTGGCGCCGGACACGACCACCCTGAGCGCCACGGCGACGGTGGCCGGCGGCGCCACCGCGACCCACACGATCAGCGTCACGCCGCTCCTCGGGCCCGCGGAGCCCGCCGTGCTGGTAGCGAGCCCGGCGCGGGGGACGGCCCCCCTGACCGTCAGCTTCTCCGTGGTGGGCGTGGATCCGGCGACGCCGGCCACCCTCGAGCTGGACGCGGACGGAGATGGCAGGGTGGACCTCGCCGGCTCGCAGCTCGGCGGGGCCTCCTTCACCTACACGCAGCCCGGCCTCTACGCGCCGACCGTCACCGTGATCGACCCCCAGGGCGGCCGGAGGACCGTCGCGACGGTGGTCCTGGTGGAGGAGGCGGGCCTCCTCGATCGCCGTCTCCAGGCCCGCTGGACGGCGCTCAAGGACGCGCTGCGCCGGGCCGACATCGCCGGCGCCCTGCAGGAGATCGTCGGGCCCGCGCGGCCCCGCTACGAGGCGATCTTCCGGGCCCTGGCGGCCGACCTGCCCCTGGTCGATTCCATCCTTACCGACCTCTTCCTCGTCGAGGTCCGCGGTGTGGACGCCATCTACGAGATGGTCCGGACGGACGAGGGCGTGGTGAAATCGTTCGAGGTGCGGTTCACCGTCGACGAGGACGGTATCCGCAGGCTTCTCGCGTTCTGAGCGGACGGAAAGGGGGCTTCGACCGGGATGGGGCGCCGGATCATCCTGCTTCTCGTCGCCGCGCTGGCTTTCCTGCGGGCACCGGCGGCCGCCGATGCCGCCGGCCCCTGGAGGGCCAGGGTGGTCGACGCCGAGACGGCCCAGCCGCTGGAGGGCGTCGTCGTGCTGGCGTACTGGCAGTGGTACCAGCCCAGCCTCGGCGGCTGGGCTGGGGGCGGGTTCCACGCGGCCGAAGAGGTGGTCACCGGCGCCGACGGCCGCTTCCGGATCCGCTCGCGGTGGTCCTACACCATCCCGCTGATCGTCAAGGTCGCCGGGCCCGAGTGGGTGATCTTCAAGCCGGGCTACGGAGCCTGGAGGTTCCAGGCCCCCGAGGACTGGAAGAAGTTCGAGGACGGCCGCGAGGTGGTGATCGAGCTGCCCCCCCTGAAGACGAAGGAGCAACGGCTGGAGTTTCACGACCGCCTCTCATGGAGCCACGTCATCCCGAGGGACAAGATTCCGAACTTGCTGAAAGCGTGGCAGATGGATCGAAGGTTCCTGGGGCTTGAAAGATGACTCGACCTGTCTATCGCGGACTGATTCTACTCGTCCTCGTGCTTTCACCGATGGACATGCTTTTCGCGTATGAACGCGAGACCCACCGAGAAATCACTCATGAGGCTATCCGAAGTTCGCGGGTTGATGAGTTCTTGAGACGTGAGTTGCTGCTGCCGTCCGGCATCAGGGAGGTCCTCAGAGATCGCGAGATAAGGCAACTTGCCGGAGACGGCGCGTTCGACGAAGACGAGCCGGTAACGCGGGTCGTCAACCACTTCCACGATCCGCTACGACCCTGGGAATCCGCCGGGCTGCGTCTCCTGTTGCAGATCGGGCAGTCGTCGATCCTCTGGCAGCAGGCGCCGGTCCAGAACGGCCTGCTGGGCGGCGGGAACTGGGCCTGGCAGCATGCCCGGCGCCACTACTTCACGGCGTTGACGGCCCGGACGAGCCGAGAGCGGGAGGAGGCCTTCGCGCGCACGTTCCTCGCGCTGGGGCACCTGATGCACATGGTGCAGGACGCCTCGGTGCCGGCTCACGTCCGCAACGATCCCCACCTCCTGCGGGACGGCTACGAGCACTGGGTGGAGGCGGTGCGCGCCAGCACGGATCCCGGCCGGCGGGCGCTCTTCACGAGCCTGCTGGAGCAGCCGCCGGTGCGGCCGGAGCCGGCGATCTTCACGCGGACGGGCAGCGCCCAGGCGCCGGTTCCGGTGGCGCGGCTGATCGACCGGGACCTCTTCACGGGGACGGACGCCGCGGGTCTGGTGGGGGCGATGCCCGGGGTCGCGGAGTACACCAGCGGGAACTTCCTGAGCGACGACACGATCTTCGCGGGCTACGTCCTGCCTCGTCCCGAGGGGCTCGGTCCCGGCTTCCTGGTCCCCGAGGGTCGCGGGGTCCGGCGCTACTTCCCGAAGACGGGGGACGGTGAGCCGGTGCAGCACTTCGTGGCGGAGGGCGTGTGGGCGGAGCGGCTGCGCTTCCGGGGGCGCCCCGAGCGCAACGACGTCCTCACGGACCGCGTGTACCAGGACTACGCGGCGAAGCTGCTGCCCCGCGCGGTCGGGTACTCGGCCGCCTTGCTGGACTACTTTTTCCGCGGCCGGCTGGGCGCGGAGCTCTACTTCGACCACCAGGCGGTGCGACTCCGCATCCGGAACCTGACCTCCGAGGCGATAGCCGGCGTGTTCGAGCTGCACGCGGTCCGGGGCGGAGAGCAGCGGCTGGTCGCGACCTTCGGGAGCGAGAGTGCTCCGGTGGCCCTCGGCCCCTACGGCATGACCGTGGTCACGGTGCCGCCCGGCACGGTGGGCGGCAGGCGGTTCGTCCTGGTCTTCCGGGGGCGCCTGGGCGACGAGGAGCCCGGCGGGGCGCTCGGGCTCCCGGGTGCGGTGGCGGCCGTCGTGTTCGAGGTGGACTACGTGTTCGCCATCCAGGAGACGTTCCTCGGTCCCATGGCGGGGATCGGCTGCCAGCCGCAGACGCGCCTGTCGCCGGACCCCATGGTGATCAAGTGGGAGCTCGTCGTCTGCCTCTGGCTGCCGGAGACGGTCCGGATGGACGGGCGGTTCGTGACGAACAGCGAGCGCCCGGTCATCGCGCGGATCAGCCTCTCCGGCAACGCGAGCCGCGTCACGTTCCCCACCCTGATCGTGGACGGCCGGGTCGAGGCCGGGGGAGTGTGGGTGCGGCAGGATCCGGAGGCCCCGGACCCGAAGACGTTCACCATCGCGCAGGCGGGCATCGACATCCCACCCTTCTACGAGCTGGAGGTCACGACCGTGAGCGGGATGTCGTTCGAGACGAGGCTGGCGGTCTTCGAGATCGGCGGGGGCACGAGGTCGAGGTCCATGGTCAAGGACGACCTGATCTCGGAGAAGGACGCCACGTTCCTGGTGGACGCGAGGAAGAAGACGTACCTCCAGCTGAACGTGGAGGACTCGGCCCACCACTGGCAGGAGGCCCAGTTCCGCGTGGTCGAGATCAGCGGCTCGCCGTATCCCCGGACACCCACCGTGCGCAGGTTCGGACCGATACGGCCGGTAAACAGGTGGCTGGAGATCCCGGAGGGCATCTGGGGGATCGGGGAGTCCTACGAGCACCAGGTGATCGAGTTCTGGGAAGTCTTTCCGGAGAAGGGCCTGGCGACGACGGCCTACGAGGCGCTGCCCGCACCCGGGTCGCTCGGCGATCCGGCCGCGGCACGCGACCCCGCGGTGAGCTGGCGGGCCACGGTCGTGCGAGACTACCGTCCCGTGGAGCTGGAATTCTTCAGGCTCATCGGGATCGAGCCGATCTTCTACACGATCGTGATGGAAGGCGACTGAGGCCGGCGGACCCGGGGCTCGCGGGACAGGGAGTCCCGGCCGCCTCACCTGAGCGGGGCGACGACCACGTCGGTCGGCCGCCCGTTGAGGAAGTTCTCCACGTTCTCGACGGCGCGGAGGAGCCCGTCCCGGATTACCTCGGGGGTCTGCCCCGCGTTGTGGGGGGAGAGGACGACGTTGTCCAGGCGCAGGATCGGGTCGTCCGGCTTCAGCGGCTCGTCGTGGAAGACGTCGAGGCCGGCGCCCGCGATGCGGCCCTCCTGGAGGGCCTCGAGCAGCGCCCCGCGCTCCACCAGGGCCCCGCGGGCGGTGTTCACCAGGAACGCCGTCCGCTTCACGAGCGCGAGCTCCTTGCGGCCGATGAAGCCGCGCGTCTCGGGGACCAGGCGGAGGTGGAGGGAGATCACGTCGGCCTCGCGCAGGATCTCCTCCTTGGACGCCGGCCGGGCCCCGAGCGCCGCCACCCGGTCCGGCTCGCCACGGAGACTCCACGCCAGGACCGTCATGCCCACCGCCCGGCCCAGCTCCACGACGCGGGAGCCGATGGTGCCGACGCCGAACACCCCCAGGGTCTTGCCGAGGAGCTGGGTGAGCATCTCGCGCGGCCAGCGCCCCTGCCGCATCTCCCGGTCGATCCGGGGGATGCGCCGCGCGGCCGCCAGCATGAGCGCCAGGGCGTGCTCGGCCACCGCGCGGGCGTTGACCCCCGGCGTGTTCGTGACGGTGACGCCGTGGCGTCCGGCGGCGTCGAGGTCGACGTTGTCGGTGCCGGTGCCCCAGATGGACACCATCTCCAGGTTGCGGCAGGCGGCGAAGACCGCCTCGGTGAAGCGGGCGTGGGCCCGGATGTTGATGGCGATGCGGGCCCGGCCGATACGGCGGATCAGCTCCGCCTCCTCGTCCGCGCCCCTGGCGGTGAAGACCCGCGTCTCGCCGAGCTTCCGGCACCGCTCGTGGGCGGGGCTGCCCTCGAAGACGGAGGGGAAGTCGTCCGGGACGACGACGAGCGGCTGGTCCTTGGCGGCGGCCACGGCCGGTTCCCGCGTCAGGCGGCGTCGGCCAGGGCCGCCTGGGCCGCCGCCACGGAGGCGCCGGCCTCGCACTTGTAGCCGAGGTCGCGCAGCGCCAGCTCCAGCGCGCCCAGCGTGGGCAGCACGTAGAGCGGGCTCGCGGTCACCCCCATGGTGCCGATCCGCAGCGTGGTGGTGCGGATGCGGTCGAGGCCGGTGCCGATGAGGATGCCGTACTGGTCGCGCATCCGGGCCACCACCGCGGCCGTCTCGATACCCTTCGGCGCCCTGATGCAGGAGACGGTGTTGGACCAGAGCGACGGGTCGGGGAACAGCTCGAGCCCCATGGCCTGGAGGCCGGCCCGCAGCGCCCGCGCGGCGATCTCGTGACGGCGGAAGCGGTGGGCGAGGCCCTCCTCGAGGATGAGGCGGACGGCCGCGTGCATGGCGGCGGTGAGGTGCGTCGGGATGGACACCGGCTGTCGGCGCGGGGCGCCGTCCGGCACCTTCCCGCCGCGCGAGACCGGGATCCAGTGCTCCTTCCACCGGAGGAGGTCGTAGGTCCAGCTGGAGGCCTTGCGCGTGCGCCGCTCCATGACCTCCCAGGCCCGGGGGCTCACGGCCACGAGCGCCATGCCCAGCGGCGCCGCCAGGCACTTCTGCGAGCCGGTCATGTTGAGGTCCACGCCCCACTCGTCGGTGCGGACGTCGATGCCGGCCAGCGAGGAGACGGTGTCGAGCAGGAACAGCGCACCGACCTCACGGGCGATGCGGCCCACCTCGGCCGCGGGGTACGTGGTGCCCGTGGAGGTCTCGTTGTGCACCAGCGTGATCGCCCGCGGCCGGAGGCGCTCGGCCTCGGCGCGCAGCCGGTCCAGGTCGAGGGGCTGGCCCAGCTCCACGGCGAACTCGGTCCACGCGGCGCCCACCCGGTTCATGATCTCCCGCATGAGCACGCCGAACTGGCCCGCGCCCACCACCAGGACCCGGTCGCCGGGCTCGATCACCGACACCGCGCCGGCCTCCAGCGCGGTGCGGCCCGAGCCGGGCAGGAGCAGGACCTCGTGGCGCGTCTGGAACACGTCGCGGAGGGCGAGGGTGGTGGGCTCCAGCAGGCCCTCGTCGAACGAGCGGTCGTACTGGATGGCCGGCGGCTGGTTGAGCGCCTGGATCACCGGCGGCGGCAGCTCCGTCGGGCCGGGGATCATCAGCACCGGCCGGGTGTGACAGCGGGACCAGTTGGTGGTCAGCGGCATGACGCCTCCTCGCCTCCCATGGTACCCGGACCCTCGCCGGGCTCAGGCCTCCACCGGGCGTTCCGGACGCCGGTGGATGAAGTAGAGGTTGCGGGCGTACACGAAGAGCCCGGCCGCCTGCCCCAGGATGAAGACCGGGTCGAGCCGGTGGACGGCGTAGGCGAGCAGCGTGAGCCCGCCGCCGATGGAGAAGTACCAGAACTCGATGGGCACGACGCTCTTTCGCCGCCGCTCCGACGCGATCCACTGCACCAGGAACCGCGCGGAGAACAGCGCCTGCCCGAGGAAGCCGACCGCCAGCCACACCTGATCCGTCGTCATCACGAAGCCACCTCTCGACCCTGGGAATCGACCCGGCCTAGGACGCGCGCCCGAACATGGCGCGCAACACCTGGTGCGCCTTGCGGACCTCGGCGGCGCGTCGCCGACCGGAGAGGAGCGCGTAGATCTTCTCCACCTCCTCGCTGGGGACCTGCACCCGGCGCCCGGTCTGGACGTCGATCAGGGCCCGCAGCGGCACCTCGAGCGCGACCGCCACGTGGTAGAGGCTGTCGACCGAGATCGACTTCTCTCCCCGCTCGACCTCACCGATGAACTTGCCGCTGAGCCCGGAGCGCTGGCCGAGCCGCTCCTGGCTGAAGCCTCGCTGCTTGCGCAGCGCCCGGAGGCGCTGGCCCAGGAACTTCCGCACGTGTGGAACAGCACGCTCACCCACGAGTGTCCTCGAAGTCTGGGCTCGGGCCGGCCTGGCACGGCTCCGTCCCGCCCGACATGATGGCCAGCACGAGCGCGCCGTCGCGGCTCACGACCGAGTGGACGCAGCCCGGGGGACGGCGCGCGTAGTTGCCGGCGGTGCAGGTTCCAGTGTCGTCGCTCACGCTGCCTTCCAGGACCCAGATGTGCTCGTCGCCGAGGTGGCGATGGCGCGGAATGGCGGCGCCCGGCCCGTACCGCACCAGGACCGCCCGCCGGTCGTGCTCCTCCCACAGGACCTTCCAGTGGATGCCCGGCCCGCGTTCCGTCCATGGGCGCGAGGCCGTCTCCACGTAGAGACTCACCGGAGCCGTCATGGGCCCTGCAGGCGGCGGCGGGCGTCGCCGATGACGATCCGGAAATTCTCGACCGGGTGGGCGCCGACCAGGACCCGGCCGTTGATGAGAAAGGTGGGGGTGCTGGTGATGCCGAGGGCTCGAGCTTGCTCGACGTCGGCCTGCACCGCAGCGGCGAAGTGGCGCCCGTCCAGGCAGGTGACGAACCGGTCGCGATCGAGGCCGAGGTCGACGGCGTAGCGCACGAGGTCCTCACGGTCGAACCGGGGCTGCTCCGCGAACAGCCGGGCGTGGTAGTCCCAGTAGCGGCCCTGCGCCCCGGCGCAGCGCGCGGCCTCGTGCGCGGGCCGCGCCAGCTGGTGGATGGGCAGCGGCAGGTCCTTGAACACCATCCGGACCTTTCCCTCGTACTCGGTCATCACCTGTTCCAGCGACCGCTGGACGTCACGGCAGAAGGGTCACTGGTAGTCGGAAAACTCGACGATGGTGACCGGCGCACCCTCCGGGCCCCGGACCATGGCGTGGTCGACCGTGAGGGTGACCTGCGCGAGCGCCGTGGCGTCGGGAGCCAGCGCCAGGAGCGCAAGGAGGATGTAGTACACTCGCCCCGGGCCCGAGAACCGACGCACGCTCACGAGGCGCCAGGATACGATGCTGGCGAGCGCCGCGCAACGGCAACCGGAAGAGGAGGCGCCATGGAGCTCCTGTTCGGCACCTACCCATCGTGGTCCCACCTGGTGGTACGGCTCGCGCTCGGGGTCGTCTTCTTCGCCCACGGGGCGCAGAAGGTGCTGGGGTGGTTCGGCGGGGACGGCCTCAGGGGCACCATCGGCTACTTCCGCCAGGGGTTGGGGATCCCCCCGGCGGCCACGGCGGTGGCGGCCTTCACCGAGCTGCTGGGGGGAATCGCCATGATCCTGGGGATCCTGGCGCGTCCGGCCGCGGCCGGCCTCCTGGTGGACATGGTGGTGGCCGTGGCCGCCGTCCACTGGCGTCACGGCTTCTTCATCAACTGGGCCGGGACGCCGGGCAAGGGGCACGGCTACGAGTTCAACCTGGCGCTGATCGCCATGGCGCTGTCGATCCTGGTGGGCGGCGCCGGCATCCTGTCCATCGACCGGCTCATCGCGCCCTGGGGCGTCGCCGAGTAGCGGGTGGGGTTCCTGCTCCGGGCGCTCGGCAACGCGGCGGCCATCTACGTCGCCGCGAGCCTGGTGCCGGGCATCGAGCTGCGCGGGCCGGGGGCGGCCCTGGTGGGCGGCCTGGTGCTGGGGCTCGTGAACGGGGTGGTCCGACCGGTACTGGTGGTGCTCACCCTGCCGCTCACCCTGGTGACCCTGGGGCTGTTCCTCCTGGTCCTCAACGCGCTCTGCCTCTGGCTGGCCTCGGCGCTGGTGCCGGGCTTCGCGGTGAAGGGGTTCGGCCCCGCCGTGCTGGGGGCCCTGCTGGTCTCGGCGGTGAGCTGGGTGCTGACCGCGTTCGTCGCGGACAGCGGGCGCGTGGCCCGCCTCCGCTGAGCAGGCCCGCCTCACGCGGCGCGCCCGCTCTCCTCGGCCAGGGAGGTGATCACGTAGGTCCCGCTCTTCTCGTCGCGCTCCAGGGTGACGATCTTGTTCTTGGCGGCGTCCTCCAGGAGCTTCGAGAAGGTAGAGTACCCGTAGTAGGACTCGTTGAAGGCGGGGTTCTTGCGGATCATCGTCTGCTTGACCATGGAGCCCCAGAGCGTCTCCTTGTTCTCGCGCATGAGCGCCTGGGCGGCGTCGATGAGCTGGGCGAACGCCTCCGCCTTCTTCTCGGGCAGCCCGCGCAGCAGGTTGGTCTTCTTCGAGTCGCGGATCAGGTCCTCGTAGAAGATGAACTCGTCGCAGTTGGCCACCAGCAGGTCGGACGAGGAGGACTTGACGCCGAGCCCGATCACGTAGCGGTCGTTCTCGCGGAGCTTCGACACCAGGGGCGAGAAGTCGGAGTCGCCGGACACGAGGGCGAAGCTGTCGATGTGGGTCTTGCCGTAGGCCAGGTCCAGGGCGTCGACCACCATCCGGATGTCGGCCGAGTTCTTGCCGCTGTACCGGCTCTGGGGCACGTCGATCAGCTCGATGGCCCACTCGTGGAACGGGCGCTTGTACTCCGTGAAGCGGTTCCAGTCCGCGTAGGCCCGGCGGACGATGATCTTGCCCTTCTCCAGGAGCCGTTCCAGGACCAGCTTGATCTCGAACTGCTTGTACTGCGCCTCCTTGACCCCGCGGGCGATGTTCTCGAAATCGATGAACAACGCCAGCTTCCGCTCTCCATTCATCGCCCGTCTGTCCTTTCGGGAGACGTCCACGACCTCATGACCGCCATTCATTATAAGGAATAAGGACTTTCGCGTCCCGTAACGAATTTCCCGCCGTCCGGAGCCCGGGCCGGGGAGGTGTATAGTGGCGCCGTATGGCCCGGCTCCTGTGGGAGCTCTGGAGGACTCGACGCATGACGCGAGTGGACCCGGCGCTGGCCCCCCGCATCCCACCCGGACAGACGCTCACCGACAAGTGGCCCGTGCTCACCTACGGGCGTACCCCGCGTGCGGACCTGGCGCGCTGGACGTTCCGCTGCTCCGGGCTGGTGGAGCAGGAGGTGCAGTGGACGTGGGAGGAGTTCCTGGCCCTGCCCCGCGTCCGCATCCGTTCCGACGTGCACTGCGTGACCCGCTGGTCGCGGCTGGACAACGAGTGGGAAGGCGTCCGCGTCGCGGAGCTGATGAGGCACGTGCGGCTGCGCCCGGAGGCGCGGTACGTCATGGTCCACGCCGATCCCGACTACACCACGAACCTGTCCCTCGAGGACCTCCTGGGCGACGACGTCCTGCTGGCCCTCAAGCACGACGGCCGCGACCTGACGCCGGACCACGGCGGGCCGTGCCGGCTCGTGGTTCCCCGGCTCTACTTCTGGAAGAGCGCCAAGTGGGTGCGGGGCTTCGAGTTCCTGGACGTGAACGCGCCGGGCTTCTGGGAGCGGAACGGCTACCACATGCGCGCCGACCCCTGGAGGGAGGAGCGGTACTCCGACCAGGAGACGCGCGCCATGCAGCAGATGCGGGCCGAGGCGGCCCGCCGGCTGCGCGCGGGCGGCCAGTGAGCCCCTGACGCCGGGCCGCGCCCGCCCATGCGCATCCTGGTCGTCGAGGACGAGCGGAAGGTCGCCGGCTTCATCCGGCAGGGCCTGGAGGAGGAAGGGCACAGGGTGGAGGTCGCCGGGGACGGCGCCGCCGCCCTCGACCTGGCCGCCGAGGGCCCGCCCTACGACCTGATCGTCCTGGACCTCATGCTCCCGGTGCGCGACGGCTTCAGCGTCCTGGAGGTCCTGCGCGGGCGCGGCGTCCGCACGCCCGTCCTGGTCCTCACCGCGCGGGACAGCGTCGGCGACAAGGTGGCCGGCCTCGACCGGGGGGCCGACGACTACCTGACGAAGCCGTTCGCGTTCGAGGAGTTCCTGGCGCGGGTCCGCGCCCTGCTGCGCCGGTCCGGCGAGCCCCGGCCGCCGGTCCTGCGGGTGGCCGACCTCGCCCTCGACCCGGCCACCCGGGAAGTGACGCGCGGCGGGCGGCGGATCGCGCTCACGGCCCGCGAGTACGCGCTGCTCGAGTACTTCATGCGCAACCCCGGCCGCGTGCTCACCCGGCCCATGATCGCCGAGCACGTGTGGGGCATCGACTTCGACACGGAGACCAACATCATCGACGTGTACGTCGGGTATCTGCGGAAGAAGATCGACGCGGAGGGGGAGCCCCGGCTCCTGCACACCGTGCGCGGCGCCGGCTACGCCCTGAAGGCCGGGGAGTGAGGCGCCCGAACCCGGTCTCCATCCGCACCCGGCTCACGCTCTGGTACACGGGCATCCTGTTCGCCATCCTCCTGGTGGTCAGCGGGCTCTCCTACTCCCGGCTGCGCTGGGCGGTGCTGCGCGACCTGGACACGTCGCTGCTGGCGGTGGCGCAGGTGATCCACGACACCGGGTACCCGGCCTCCGGCGCCGGGACGGAGTCGGCGCTGGGCGACATCCTGGGGCCTGAGCTCTACGACAAGTTCTTCCAGCTGGCCGATCCGCAGGGGCGCCCGGGCGCGCGCTCCACCCGCCTGGGCGGGCGCGCGCTGCCGCTGTCCGGCCGCGCCCGCGCCCGGGCCTCCCGTGGCGAGCGGACGTTCGAGAGCCTCCGCCTCGACCGCGGCGAGCGGGTGCGGCTGCTCACGCTGCCCATCACCCGGGACGGGGAGGTGGTGCAGCTGGTGCAGGTGGGCATCCCGCTCGACCGCGTCGAGCGGACGCTCGCCCGCCACCTCGAGACGCTCCTCGTGCTCGTCCCGCTGGGGCTGGGCCTGGCCGCGGCCGGAGGCAGCCTGGTGGCCCGCGCCGCGCTGCGCCCGGTGGACGAGATGTCCCGGCTCGCACGGCGCATCACCACGGGAGAGGACCTCGCACGGCGCATCACGGAGCGGGGCACCGGGGACGAGCTGGATCACCTGGCCGGGACGCTGAACGGGATGCTGGCCCGCCTGGAGGCGGTCTTCGGCCAGATGCGGCGGTTCACGGCCGATGCCGCCCACGAGCTGCGCACCCCGCTCACCACGCTGAAGGGCGGCATCGAGGTGGCGCTCCGGGCGCCCAGGCCGGCCGACGAGTACCGCCGGGTCCTCGCCTCCAGCCTCGAGGAGGTCGAGCGCCTCATCGTCCTGGCGGAGGACCTGCTGCTGCTGTCGCGCTTCGCGGCCGGGGGCGCGCACCCCCGCGAGGCCGTGGACCTGGAGCGGCTGGTCGTCGAGGTGACGGAGGCCGGCGCCCGCCTCGGGCGCGAGCGAGGCGTCACGGTGCGGCTCGGCGGCACGGCGCCGGCGACGGTGC
>JBBIOF010000026.1:0-12818 GCA_037443505.1 Candidatus Rokuibacteriota bacterium | reverse complement strand
CGCTCCAGCAGCCACGCCAGCGTGGCGTCCCCGCCCAGGCCCAGCTCGGCCGCCAGGGCCCGCGCCTGCTCGGCGTAGCGCCGCGCCAGGACCACGTCGATCCGCACGTCCTGCGCGGCGTGCCCGGCGTTCCGCGTCACCTGCACGGACACCTCCACGCGCCCCCGCTCCAGGCGGGACTGGACCGCGCGCCGGACGGCCGGCTCCAGGACGGCGATGGCCTGGGGCACGCGGACCACGACGTCGAGGTGCCGGTGGTTGACCGAGCGCGCCTCGACGGTGACCGTGACGCCGTCCCGGCAGGCGTCTCCCCGACCGAACCCGGTCATGCTGCAGATCACGGAGGAACCTCGGCGGGGTGGGACCAGGTCGCGCTCATCGTCGGATCATAGGCGAAAATCGCCTTTGGTGTCAATGTGTTGCAGTTCAGCCCCAAGCGTGTGCCCCCGGGCGGCGAACCGCTCCTCGCGATGCCCCGGAGCACTCGAGTGGACCCGTCCCGTGCTCGATCCGTCGAGACCTCTCGGGCCGGCGATCGTCTGTGAGGAAGTCCTGGTGAGGACGTTCTGGACCGGCACGGCTTCCACCGCGGGGCCTGGAGCCCACGGCCGCGCCCGCCGGGGCTGGCGCGGCGGGAAGAACGTCCGGCAAATCGGCACGTTGCATTGACAGGGTCCGCGGGCGGTCGTACACTCGGCGGGCCTGACGTCCCAGGGAGGGTCAACGCATGAGCCTGACACGCCGTCGCTTCCTCGCCACCACCGTGCTCGGCGGCGCCGCCGCCGTGGGTCGGCCGCGCCCCGTGCGCGCCCAGGGCAAGCCCATCACGGTCTCGCACAGCGTCTCCACCTTCGTGTACGGCCAGCACCTCGTCGCGAAGGAGAAGAAGTTCTTCGAGGAGGAGGGGGTGAGCGTGCCGAGCTTCATCGTGCCGGGCGGCGGCGCCAAGGTCGTCCAGGCCCTGGCCGCCGGCCAGGCGATGTTCGCCCTCGGCGACTCGAACCACCCGCTGAAGATCAGCGAGAAGGGCAAGGCCGCCCAGATGGTCTTCGCGACCGACACGCGGTGCAGCTACGCGAACATCGTGGTGCGCCGGGAGCTGTGGGACCGGGGCGTGAGGTCCGTGGAGGCCCTGGGGGACGAGAAGCTCGTGGGCCGGAAGGCCGTGATCGCCGCCACCGCCATCGGCTCGGGCACCTACGTCTACGGCGTGTACGTGCTGAAGCAGACGAAGGCGGCCGACGGCAAGCCCGTCAACGACCACGTGGAGTGGGTCGGCGGCGGCGCGTCCACCACCATGCTGGGCGGGCTCAAGGCGGGCAAGTTCGACGCCATCATGGCCGTCCCCGAGTGGCAGTGGGCGGCCGAGGACGAGGGCTTCGGCAAGCTCGTCTACGACGTGCAGGACGAGAAGGGATGGAACCGCGTCTTCGGCGGGCCCATCCCGGTGACGGTGGGCTACGTGCTCCGGGAGACGATCGAGAAGTCGCCCGACCTGGTCCAGGCGTACGTGAACGCCAACTACCGCGCCCAGCAGTGGATCAGGAAGGCCAAGGACGAGGAGATCGTCGAGCTGCTGCACCGGCCCTACATGGACACCTTCAAGCGGGAGGTCGTCCTGCGGTCGGTGAAGTACTACCGGACCATCTTCGACTGGGACTTCCTCATCGACGCCCGGGACTACGACAACGGCATGAAGGTGTGGCTGCCGCTGGCGGTGGAGAAGCCCATCCCGTACGCCAGGGCGGTGGACATGTCGTTCGTCAAGAAGGCCCAGGCCAAGTACAAGTCCTGAGCCGCCGGCCCCGCATCGTCATCCGCGACCTCGCGAAGACCTTCACCGAGGGCTCGCGCGAGGTCGTGGCCGTGTCCGGCGTGTCCTTCGAGGTCTTCGACCACGAGTTCGTGGCCATCGTGGGCCCGTCGGGGTGCGGGAAGTCCACCATCCTCAACATGATCGGGGGGCTGGTGCCCCCCACGGCCGGACGCGTCGAGATCGACGGCCGGCCCGTCCTCGGCATCCCGCCGCGGGTGGGCTACGTCTTCCAGAAGGACACGGTCTTCCCCTGGCGGACCGTGCGCCGGAACATCGCGCTGGGGCTGGAGTACCGGGGCATCCGGGGCGAGGAGCAGGAGCGGCGGGTCCGGGAGGCCATCCGGCTGGCGGGGCTGGACGGCTTCGAGGACGCCTTCCCCACCACCCTCTCGGGCGGGATGCGGCAGCGGGTGGCGCTGGTGCGGGCCCTGATCGTCGATCCAGAGATTCTCCTGATGGACGAGCCCTTCGGCGCCCTGGACACTCACACCAAGCTCAACCTCCACGCCGAGCTGCTGAAGCTCTGGGAGGCTCGGCGCCAGACGGTGGTCTTCATCACCCACGACCTGAGCGAGGCCATCACCCTGGCCGACCGCATCGTGGTCATGACCCGGCGGCCGGGGCGGGTGAAGATGGTCTACGACGTGAAGCTGCCGCGCCCCCGTGACGTCATCGCGCTGCGCGAGTCGGAGGAGTACGCGCGGGAGTACGGCGAGATCTGGCACGTGCTGGGCGAGGAGTTCGCGGAGGCGCGCCCGTGAGGTCGGAGCGGGTGCGGATCGCGGCCTGGCGCCTGGCCATCCTGGCGGCTCTGGTGGGGGCCTGGGAGTGGCTCACGGGCGTCAAGGCCGTGTCGAAGACCCCCGGGCTCTACTGGATCGACCCCTTCTTCGTCAGCCGGCCCTCGGCCATCGTGAAGCGGTTCGCCTACCTGGCGTCGGGCCAGGTGCGGCTCACCATCTGGGACATGGCCCTGTCCACGGTGCAGTCGACGCTCTGGGGCTTCCTGGTGGGCGTCTCCACCGGCTTCGCGGCGGGGCTGGTGCTGGGCCGGAACGACCGGCTGGCCCGGATCTTCGAGCCCTACATCGTGGCCTTCAACTCCCTGCCCCGCATCGCGCTGGTCCCGCTCATCACCATGATCTTCGGCTTCGGGCTCGCAGCCAAGATCGTGCTGGCCTGGACCATCGTGTTCTTCATCGTCTTCTTCAACACCTTCCAGGGCGCCCGCAGCGTGGACCCGGACCTGGTCCACTCCGCCCGGTTCCTGGGAGCCACCGAGCGGCAGGTGATGACCACCGTCATCATCCCCTCGGCCCTGGCCTGGACCTTCGCCTCGCTGACCCCGTCCATCTCGTTCGCGCTCATCGGGGTGGTGGTCGGGGAGTTCCTGGGCGGCGAGTCGGGCGGGGGGCTGGGCTACCTGATCATCCAGTCCCTGGGAACCCTCAACGCCGCCGACATGATGGTTGCCCTGCTCACCCTGGGGCTGATCGGCATCGTGATGGCGCTGGGCATCAAGCAGGTGGAGACGCGGCTGCTCCGCTGGCGCCCGGAGTACCGGTCCCGCCCGTGACCCGGGGCGCCCTGCTGGCGCTGGCCGCGGCCTTCGTGGCCGGCGCCGTCGCGGTGGCCGCGGCGCGACTGCTGGGCCGGTCGGGCTCGAGGGCCTCCATCCTGGCCTCGGTGGCCGCCCAGTGGCTCGGAGCCTGGGTCCTCTGGAACTTCGCGGGCGGCCTCGCCATCCGGTACGGGCTCCTCGCGGCCTACGACGCCCCGCTGTTCGCCGCCCTGGCGCTGCCGGCGGGGCTCTGGCACTACCGGACCAGGGTGAGCGCTGGCGCCGCGCAGGCGCGGGCCGTGTTCGTGGGGGCCCAGCTCGCGTGGCTCCTCATCGTGCTCGCGCGGAACGGCCTCTTCGCCTCCTGACCCGGCCGGGGCTCCGGGCGCCCCGCCCGCTCGTGCGAAGGGGCGACACCCCCGTCGCACTCCCCGCGCGTCCGCCCGCGTCAACGGAACGACTGCCACTGTCCCCCCTGGAACGCCAGGACGCTGGGACGGCGTCTCGGGTCTGCGCTCCATCCCGCGGTGTTTGCTGGGAAACCAGGTGCCAAGCGTGCTTGGCGAAGCGGTTGCATCCGGGCCCATCCGGTCAGGAGTGAGCGCAGACGAGGGCAAGGAGGAGGGCACGGTATGCGGGCACGGATGGGAACGATGCTGCTGCTCGTGGCGATTCCCGCGCTGGCGGCCGGATGCGCCACGCGGAACTGGGTGCGGGACCTGGTAGGCAAGCAGGGCGCCGAGACGGACCGCCGGTTCGTGGCGGTGGAGGAGCGCCTGGGTGCCGAGGCGCAGCGCGTCGAGGGGGTGGGGACGCGCGTGTCGAAGCTCGAGGGGACCGTGGACGAGGTCAGCGGCACCGCCCGGGGCGCGCGCGAGCAGGCCGACGCGGCGCTCAGCCGTGCCGAGAACGCTCACGGGCGCGCCGAGGCGGCCTTCGCCCGGGCCGACGAGGTCGATCAGCGGCTGACCAAGCTCTGGTCCAGGCGCCACGCGCGCAACCGGGTGGACAGCGTCGAGGTGACGTTCGGCTTCGACCGCGCCGACCTCGACGACGGTGCCCAGACGGCCCTGATTGGCGTGGTGCGCGAGCTGCAAGCCAACCCCGCCCTGACGGTCGACCTGACGGGCTTCACCGACCCGAAGGGGAAGCGCGACTACAACATCCAGCTGAGTTACCGCCGCGTCGAGGCGGTGCGGCGGTTCCTGGTCGAGAAGGGCATCGATCTGCCTCGCATCAACGCCGTGGGGCTCGGCCCCATCATGGACTCCGGCCTGCCTGACGCCAAGAAGCGGCGGGTGGTCGTCAATTTGATGGTCCCCGCCGAGTAGACCTGCGATCTCCCGGGGGCGGCGGCGCGCGGTGGGCTGCTCGGGGAGGCGCCCGGCACCGCCGCCTCCCGGGAGGCATCCCGGCCCGCCGGAGGGCAAGCCAGTCGGGAGGTTCTTCCGGGAGCTCGGGCTCCGAGCGGCCCGCCGGCCGGGCCGACGCCCGTCAGGAGCGGCTGCCGGGCTTGACGGCCTGGCTGCCCGCAGCGCAGAGGGGGCAGCTCCCCGGGTCCCACGTGGCCGCAGTGACCGAGGCGAGCGCCACGTGACGGACGTGGAACCGGGCCGCGCCACCGCTCCGATCGATCAGCGAGCCGACCCCGACCACCACCCCCCCGGCCTTCTCCACGCACTCCACCACCTCGCGGGTCGAGCCGCCGGTGGTCACGACGTCCTCCACCACCAGGCAGCGCTCGCCCGGGACCACCGCGAAGCCACGCCGGAGGCTCATGACACCGTTCTCGCGCTCCGTGAAGAGCGCGCGGGCGCCCAGGGCCCGGGCCACCTCGTGGGCGACCAGGATCCCGCCGATCGCCGGCGCCAGGACGGTGGTCACCCGCTCGCCCCGGAACGGCTCGGCCAGCGCCGCCCCGAGGGCGGCGGCGTGCTCCGGGTACTGCAGCACCAGTGCCGACTGGAGGTAGAGGTCGGAGTGGAGCCCCGAGGTGAGGCGGAAGTGACCGTGGAGCAGGGCTCCGGTCTTCTCGTAGAGGGCGAGGGTCTCGCGCTCGGTCATGCGCTCTCCAGCTCCCTGACGATGGCCAGCGCCGCCGCGGCCGGATCCGGGGCGGCGGTGATGGGCCGTCCGATGACGAGGTAGTCCGCGCCGGCGGCCAGCGCGGCTCGGGGCGTGGCGACCCGTACCTGGTCGTCGTCCCGGGCGGCCGGCCTGATCCCGGGGGTGACGATGACGAAGCGCCGGCCCAGCGCCAGGCGCAGGGGCGTGATCTCCCGCGCCGAGGCCACGCAGCCGTCGAGCCCGGCCTCGCGTGCCAGCTCGGCCAGGCGCAGCACGTGCGACTCCACCGTGCCGGGCACGCCCACCTCGACCTCCAGCGCCCGGCGGTCGAGGCTGGTCAGGACGGTGACTCCGAGGCACAGGGGACGGGGGACGCCGAGATCGGTGGCCGCCCGGGCCGCGGACTCGGCGGCGGCCCGCATCATCGCCACCCCGCCGCTGGCGTGCACGTTGAGCATGGTGACGCCCAGCCGGGTGGCCTCCCGCACGGCCCCGGCCACCGTGTTCGGGATGTCGTGGAACTTGAGGTCCAGGAACACCCGGAAGCCGCGCTTGCGCGCCATCTCCACCGCGGCCGGCCCGGCCGCCGTGAAGAGCTGGGAGCCGATCTTGCACCCGGTGAGCACCCCGGCCAGGCGGTCCAGGAGCTCCGCCGCGTCGCCGAGGCCCTCCACGTCCAGGGCGACCAGGACGCGCCCGGCGGCGTCAGCGGCCACCGTGGTATTCCTGCAGGCTCAGGACTCCGGGCTCGCCCTTGAGCAGGGTCTCGATGGCGCCGATGGCCGCCTGGATGCCGTCCACGGTCAGGTAGTAGGGGATCTGCTGGCTGACCGCGGTACGGCGGATGACGGCCGAGTCCTGGCGGGCCCGGCCGTCCTCCGGGGTGTTGAAGACCAGCGCGATCTCTCCCCGCTTCATGAGGTCGATCACGTTGGGCCGGTAGCCCTCCGCGACCTTGTGGATCACCTCGACGGCCATCCCGTGGCGCTCCAGGACCCGGGCCGTGCCGCCGGTGGCCACCAGGCCGAAGCCCATCTCGGCCAGGCGCTTGGCCAGTGTCACCACCACCCGCTTGTCCCGGTTCTTCACGGAGATGAACACCTTGCCGGTGGTGGGCAGCGTGCAGCCCGCCGCCAGCTGGCTCTTGAGGTAGGCCTTGCGGAAGTCGCGGTCGATCCCCATGACCTCGCCGGTGGACTTCATCTCCGGGCCCAGCACCACGTCCACGCCCGGGAACTTGATGAAGGGGAAGACCGACTCCTTGACGGCGATGTGGCCCAGCTCGCCCTCCTCGACGGCGCCCAGCGGCGGCAGGGGCTCGCCCAGCATGGCCCCCGTGGCCAGCTTGGCCAGCGGGGCGCCGATGGCCTTGGAGACGAAGGGCACCGTGCGCGAGGCGCGGGGGTTGACCTCGAGCACGTAGATGACGTCGTTGCGCACGGCGAACTGGACGTTGATCAGGCCCACCACGCCGAGGGCCTGGGCGAGCGCGCGGGTCTGCTCCCGGAGGTCGCGCACCTGGTCGTCGCCCAGCGAGTAGGGCGGCAGGGCGCAGGCCGCGTCCCCGGAGTGGATCCCCGCCTTCTCGATGTGCTCCATCACGCCGCTCACCACCACCCGCCGGCCGTCACTCACGGCGTCCACGTCGATCTCGATGGCGTCCTCGAGGAACTTGTCGATGAGGACGGGGTGGCCGGGCGCCGCGCGCAGGGCCTCCTCCATGTAGGTGACCAGGTCGCGGTCGTCGTACACGATCTGCATGGCGCGGCCGCCCAGGACGTAGGAGGGCCGGACGAGGACGGGGTAGCCGACGGCGGCCGCGATGGCGCGCGCCTCGTCCAGCGAGCGCGCGGTGGTGCCGGCCGCCTGCGTGAGGCCCAGCTCGGTGAGGAGCGCGCTGAACCGCTGCCGGTCCTCCGCGCGGTCGATGGCGTCGGGCGAGGTGCCCAGGATCGGCACGCCCAGCTCCTGGAGGGGCACGGCCAGCTTGAGCGGGGTCTGCCCGCCGAACTGGACGATGACGCCCAGGGGCTGCTCCCTGTCCACCACGTTGAGGACGTCCTCCAGGGTGAGCGGCTCGAAGTACAGCCGGTCGGACGTGTCGTAGTCGGTGGAGACCGTCTCCGGGTTGCAGTTGACCATGATGGCCTCCACGCCCCGCTCGCGGAGCGCGAGGGCGGCGTGGACGCAGCAGTAGTCGAACTCGATGCCCTGCCCGATGCGGTTGGGGCCCGACCCCAGGATCACCACCTTGCGCCGGGCCGAGGGCGGCGCCTCGTCCTCCTCCTCGTAGGTGGAGTAGAGGTAGGGGGTGTGGGCCACGAACTCGGCCGCACACGTGTCCACGGTCTTGAACGTGGCCACGATGCCGTGGCGCTTGCGCCGCTCCCGCACCTCCCGCTCGGTGGCGCCCGTGAGCGCGGCGATGCGGCGGTCGGCGAAGCCCATCTGCTTGGCCCGGCGCAGGACGCGCGCGTCGTCCAGGCCGGCCCGGACGATCTCGGCCTCGAACTCCACGATCTCCCGGAGGTGCCCCAGGAACCAGGGGTCGATCCGGGTGAGCTCGTGGATCTCCTGGGTGGTCCACCCCGCCCGGTAGGCGTCGCCGATGGCGAAGAGGCGGTCGGGCGTGGGGACGCTGAGCAGCCGGCGCAGCTCGTCGTGGGCCACGGGGCGGTCGAGGGTGAGGCCCCAGCGGTCCTGCTCCAGGGAGCGGATGGCCTTCTGGAGCGCCTCCTTGAAGGTCCGGCCGATGGCCATCACCTCGCCCACGGACTTCATCTGGGTGGTGAGCGTGGCGTCTGCCTCCGGGAACTTCTCGAAGGCCCAGCGGGGGACCTTCACCACGCAGTAGTCCAGCACGGGCTCGAAGGAGGCCGGCGTCTCCCGGGTGATGTCGTTGCGCAGCTCGTCCAGGGTGTAGCCCACGGCCAGCTTGGCTGCGATCTTGGCGATGGGGAAGCCGGTGGCCTTGGAGGCCAGGGCCGACGAGCGCGACACCCGCGGGTTCATCTCGATGACCACCAGCCGCCCCGTCCCGGGGTGGACGGCGAACTGGATGTTCGACCCGCCCGTCTCGACGCCGATCTCCCGGATGATGGCGGCGGCGGCGTCGCGCATCACCTGGTACTCCTTGTCGGTGAGCGTCTGGGCGGGGGCCACGGTGATGGAGTCGCCCGTGTGGACGCCCATGGGGTCCAGGTTCTCGATGGAGCAGATGACGACCACGTTGTCGGCCAGGTCGCGCATCACCTCCAGCTCGAACTCCTTCCACCCGATGACCGACTCCTCGACCAGCACGGTGCGCACGGGCGACGCCTGGAGCCCCCACCGGACCGCGTCATCCAGCTCCTCCGGGTTGTAGGCGATGGAGCCCCCGCTGCCGCCCAGGGTGAAGGAGGGGCGGATGATGACGGGGTAGCCGATCTGCCGGACCGTCTCCCGGGCCTCCTCCAGCGTGCGCACCTGCCGCGAGCGGGGCAGGGCAAGGCCGATGCGCTCCATGGACCGCTTGAACAGCTCGCGGTCCTCGGCCTTCCGGATGGCGGGGAGCTTGGCGCCGATCAGCTCCACGCCCAGGCGGTCCAGGGTGCCGTCCTCGGCCAGGGCCACCGCCAGGTTCAGCGCGGTCTGTCCGCCCAGCGTGGGCAGCAGCGCCTGCGGCCGCTCGCGCTCCAGGACCCGGGCCAGGAACTCGGGGGTGAGCGGCTCGATGTAGGTGCGGGCCGCCATCTCCGGGTCCGTCATGATGGTGGCGGGGTTCGAGTTGACCAGGACGACCTCGAACCCCTCCTCGCGGAGGGCCCGGCAGCCCTGGGTGCCCGAGTAGTCGAACTCGCAGGCCTGGCCGATGACGATGGGGCCGGACCCGACGACGACGATCTTGCGGAGGTCGGTGCGTCTGGGCATCAGCGGCCGCCGGGGTCGCGGGGCACGGCGTCTACTCCTCGATCAGCCCGTACACGATGGAGATGTCCGGTCCGGTCTCCTCGCGGCGGTAGAGGACGTCGTCGAGGCGGCCGCTGCCGATCCACGCCACCTCGCCGCTGCCCCAGAGCTGCTCGCCCAGCACGCTCATGCGCTTCTCCACGCGCTCGCGGACCGCGTGGGCCTCGAGCGACGCCTCGCTCTGCGTGGTGAACGACGCCCATTCGGGCTTGTGGCCGACGCCTTCCGTCTTCCGGTAGGAGATCAGGTACAGCGGCATGGCCGGGATCAACCTCCCTTCATCAGGGCCGTGAAGCGCTCGAACAGGTAGCCGGCATCGTGGGGCCCCGGCGACGCCTCCGGGTGGTACTGCACGGAGAACGCCGGGATCTCGCGGTGGCGCAGCCCCTCGCACGTCCCGTCGTTGAGGTTGACGTGGGTCGGCACCCAGCCCTGCGGCTCCACCGAGGCCGGGTCGACCGCGAACCCGTGGTTCTGCGCGGTGATCTCCACCCGGCCGGTGGCGAGGTCCCGCACCGGGTGGTTGGCGCCGTGGTGGCCGAACTTCAGCTTGTAGGTCCGGCCGCCCGCGGCGAGGCCGAGGATCTGGTGGCCGAGGCAGATCCCGAACACGGGCACGCGCCCCAGGAGCCGGCGGACCGACTCGACCAGGTAGGGCACTGCCTCAGGATCCCCGGGGCCGTTGGACAGGAAGACCCCGTCGGGCCGGCGCTCCAGCACGGCCTCGGCGGGCGTGGTGGCGGGCACCACCGTGACGTCGCACCCGGCGGCGGCGAGGCGGCGGAGGATGTTGTGCTTGATGCCGGCGTCGTACGCGACCACCCGGAACCGCGCCTCGCTCCGCCGCCCGTAGCCGCGGCCCGGCTCCCACACCGTCTGGTCCCACCCGAAGGGCGCGGCGCCGGTCACCTCGCGGACCAGGTCCCGCCCCACCAGGGAGGGCAGGGCGCGCGCCCGCTCGCGCAGGCGGGCGACGTCGAGGTCCACCGAGGAGATGATGCCGTCCTGGGCGCCGTGGTCCCTGAGGTGGCGGGTGAGGGCCCGGGTGTCGATCCCCTGGAGGCCCACGATGCCGTGGGCCCTGAGGTACTCGTCGAGCGACCGCTGGCTGCGCCAGCTCGAGGGATGGCGGCAGGCCTCCTTCACCACGAAGCCCTCCACCCAGGGCCGGCGGGACTCCACGTCCTCGTCGTTGACGCCGTAGTTGCCGATCTGCGGGTAGGTCATCACCACGATCTGGCCCCGGTACGAGGGGTCGGTGAGGATCTCCTGGTAGCCCTGCATGGCCGTGTTGAAGATGACCTCGCCCCAGGCCTCGCCCGCGGCGCCCAGCGCCTCGCCCTCGAAGACGCGGCCGTCGCGCAGGACCAGCACCGCGGGGGTCATGGCGTCACCGGGCGGCCGCCCACGATGGTCATGACCGGGGCGCCCCGGAGCCGCCAGCCGGCGAAGGGCGTGTTGCGGCTGCGCGAGCGGAACCGGGCGGGGTCGATGACCACCTCGCGGTCGAGGTCCAGGATGGTGACGTCGCCGGGCGCGCCCGGCGTGAGGCTGCCCCCCGGCAGGTTCAGCAGCCGGGCCGGGTCCCGGCTGAGCCGCGCCACCAGCGTGGCGAGGGAGAGCAGGCCGGGGCGCACCAGCCGGTCCAGGAGGACGGGCACGGCCGTCTCCAGCCCGATCACGCCGAAGGCCGCGCGGTCGAACTCCCCCTCCTTCTCGGAGACGGCGTGGGGCGCGTGGTCCGTGGCGATGCAGTCGATGGTGCCGTCGGCCAGGGCCTCGATCAGCGCCTCGGTGTCCCGCTTGGTGCGCAGCGGGGGGTTCATCTTGGTGCTGGCGTCGTAGCTCCGGACGGCCTCCTCCGTCAGCGCCAGGTGGTGCGGCGTCACCTCGGCGGTGACGCGGACGCCCCGCGCCTTGGCGTCGCGCACCAGCCGCACCGCGCCGGCCGTGGAGACGTGGGCGATGTGCAGGTGGGCGCCGGTCAGCTCGGCCAGGATGATGTCGCGCGCCACCATGACCTCCTCCGCCGCGGCCGGGGCGCCGGGGATGCCCAGCTCGGTGGAGACCACGCCCTCGTTCATGGCCGCGCCGCGGGAGAGGTGCAGGTCCTCGGCGTGGCTGATCACGGGCATGCCGAAGGGCAGCGTGTACTCCATGGCCCGCCGGTACAGGGCGGCGTTCATCACCGGCCGCCCGTCGTCGGAGAAGGCCACGCACCCGGCCTCGGCCAGCTCCGCCAGCTCGGCCAGCTCCTCGCCCCGGAGCCCCCGGGTGACGGCGCCGATGGGGTGGACGCGGACCACGCCCTCGCTCTCCGCCCTGGCCCGGATGTAGTCCGTGATGGACCGGTTGTCGTTCACCGGCTGGGTGTTGGCCATGCAGCAGACGGCGGTGTACCCGCCGGCGGCCGCGGCCCGGGTGCCGGTGGCCACGGTCTCCTTGTACTCGAAGCCGGGCTCCCGGAGGTGCACGTGGATGTCGATCAGGCCCGGGCACACCACCTTGCCGGTGGCGTCCACGATCTCCGCCCCCTCGGGCGCGGGCAGCCGGGGGCCCACACGCCGGACGACGCCGTCCTGCACCAGGACGTCCGCCACGGCGTCCATCTGGTTCGCGGGGTCCACCACGCGGCCGTTGCGGACCAGCAGGATCATGCCGCCTCCGCGCTCCTGGCGCCGGCCAGCAGGAACAGCACGCCCATCCGCACGGCGACCCCCTTGGCGACCTGGTCGAGGATCACCGAGTAGGGGCCGTCGGCCACCTCGGGGGAGAGCTCGATGCCGCGGTTGACCGGCCCCGGGTGCATGATCAGCACGTCGGGCCGCGCGTGGGCCTGGAGCTTGTCCAGCGTGAGCCCCCAGTAGCGGGCGTACTCGCGCAGCGAGGGGATCAGGCCGGCCGCCATGCGCTCCTGCTGGAGCCGGAGCATCATGATGACGTCCACGTCCCGGATGGCGTCCTCCAGCCGGTAGACAACCTTGACGCCCAGCTCCTGGATGCCGGGCGGGATCAGCGTGGGGGGACCGGCCACGGTCACGGTCATCCCCAGCTTCCGCATGCCGTGGATGTTGGAGCGCGCCACGCGGCTGTGGGCGATGTCGCCCACGATGGCGGCGTGGAGGCCCTCCAGGTGGCCCTTCCGCTGCCGGATGGTCAGCAGGTCCAGGAGCGCCTGGGTGGGATGCTCGTGGGCGCCGTCGCCGGCGTTCACGATGCTGCAGGGCAGCTCCCGGGCCAGCAGCTCGGCGGCGCCGGCGGAGGAGTGGCGGACCACCACCACGTCCGGGCTCATGGCGGCGATGTTCCGCGCCGTGTCGATGAGGGTCTCGCCCTTGGCCACGCTGGAGCCGCTCGCCGAGAAGTTCACCACGTCGGCCGACAGCCACTTGCCGGCGATCTCGAACGAGGTGCGGGTGCGCGTGG